>CAZDND010000114.1:0-5800 GCA_964506825.1 uncultured Syntrophothermus sp. | reverse complement strand
ACATCGCCTGCCAGAGCCAGTCAGTAACCGCCCGCCGGAAGTTTATCGTGGAGGGCTTATTTTGACACCAGATGACAGCATACATTAGAATTACCTTGCATGGGCTGGTTTCTAAAAATATGATATCCATGGTAATCCAATGCAAGGAGGGGTCTCCGATTATGTCGATAGAACCAACAGATCCTCAGCACAGGTCAGGAGAAAAGATAAACAGGGCTACCGGAGAGGATAAATTGGCCCTGGGTCTGGGGGCTGCAGCCGCTCTGGGCGTAGCCGCCGGCATTTTTATCGCCCGCAAAACCGGTGAAGCCCGGCGAAAATTTACCATTAAGGGTGGCAGCGAGCTGATCGAGGAATACTGGCAATTGGACTATGTGAGGGATTCCATACAGCAGACCCGCTATTTCCATGGCAGCGAGGCAGCGGTTCACAGACGGATCAAGCAGTTGAATTGTGAGGTTAAGGAACTCAAACGGCTGGATCGATCCAGAGCCGAATATCTGGTTATGGAACAGAAAACCCATATTATAGAAGTATAAGGTAAAAAGACACTGGTACCCAAAACCGCGCTATGAAGACACCGCATCGGGAACGCCTCTGTAGGGGTATTATCCATGTCGGTTATTATCCGGATACTTAATCAATTGGCCTATTGGATTATGCAGAGCGCAAGCTTTCACACCATCCCGATGGTACTATGACGTGAAGGAATAGATGGAATGAAAATCAATCATGTCACCAAAAAACTGAGAATCAAAATGACCCCCGCCGAACGGACCAGTGCTTTTCAAAGAATAATTGAACCCGCTAAACCTTCAGGTTCTTTTTACCTAATGGTATGTTTGTCGGCCATCATCGCGACCTTTGGCCTCTTGGCCGACAGCACGGCAGTGGTTATTGGGGCCATGCTGGTGGCGCCATTAATGAGCCCGATTTTTGGTATTGCTTTGGGCCTTACTACAGGCGACCGCAAACTGCTGCGGATGTCTTTATTCGCAGAAATAATCGGCATTGTGCTGGCCATCTGCTTACCGGTGCTCATCGGATTGATCCCATTGCGCCCTGATTTTGGAATGGAGATTATGGCTCGCACCCAGCCTACAATCTACGATGTAGTCGTAGCCTTGGCTTCCGGTTTAGCCGGAGCCTATGCCCTGGTCAAAGAGAAGATCAGTCCGGCGCTGCCCGGGGTAGCCATCGCTACGGCATTGGTTCCCCCTCTGGCGGTATGCGGACTAAATCTTGCCGCCGGCAATTGGAGTCTGGCCTGGAGTGCTTTACTGCTATTCATAATCAACTTTATCGCCATTGAATTTGCCGCTGCTGGCATTTTCATGTGGTTCGGTTTAGTTGAGTTCAAAGCCAAGGGCAACCATTCTCCACTCACAGCCATAATCCGCCATATGGGGATAAGCTTTGTCATATTAGTTCTGGCCACGACATTTATGACCCAAACCCTGATTTCCATAATCGGGGAAAGAAAAATGGACAAGGAGATCCGGGATGTTCTGACCGAACAATTGAATACTTATGCAGGGGCAAGACTGTCTGACGTCAAATATTACCAAACCGACAGGGGCCTGGATGTTAGAGCAGTAGTAATCACCCCTCAGGAAATCGAGCCAAGTAGGGTGGCGGGCTTGGAAAAAGCTCTGCAAATAGAGGTTAACCCAGACGCTCAGCTAATCATTCGGTCTTTGATATCCAAAGACGCCGATCGAAATGGACCGGTGTTTTTAAGCGAGGAGGACAAGAAGATCCGCAACGCACTGGACCAGGAAACTGCTTACATGAATAAGGTATCCCTTATCATCAGTGAACAGATGAAAACTCATGGGGGAGCCGAAGTAGTCAATGTCACCAAGGAAACCTCAGACGGCAGGCCCACAATAATTGCCAGCGTAAGACACTATCAGCCAGTGACGCCAGCTGAGGTGGAAACCGTACAACAGCATCTGCAAGATGAGGTAGACAGCACAATTCGGCTGATTGTGCGATCCAATATCACCCAGGATGCTGACTCCCAGGGTTATTTGTATCCAGCCATTGATTTTAAAGATAATCTGCAGGAGGAAGAGCTGGATTTGTATAATCGCCTTGCGAATGAGATTAAATGGTATCTATCCTATTACGTTACCGAAGGAGTTACGCTTTCAGAGTTGAGTTTCGTCCGGACGGAAGGCACCCTGGATGTATATACCGAAGTAAACACCCCGCTTACCATCCAACCGGAGCAGGTGTCCAATTTACAGGCCCATTTGCAGAAGAACATAGATCCGCAATTGGAGATAGTGATAAAATCAGTAGTCGGCGGTACTGCAACGGCCAATAATTACGTTTCAGCCACGAACGAAACCGGGAAAAAGGTTATCCCGGACTAAACTGCCCCCACCGCTGGACCGACCGCTAGCACGGCGTAGTATAGATACCGAGGCATTTATAGCTGCTACCAATGGGATCCCCCTGGTTTTCGATATATCCGCATCTCCTCCAAGGGCTGGCCGAAAAACATCCTGCTGCAGGATTACACAAGGATAGCCATTGTGAGTGCTAGGCCTCCAAAATAATTGGCATTATCATAGGTCTGCGACCGGTTTTTTCATACAAAAATTTCCCCAGTTTGTCGCGGATCTGAGATTTGATGACAGCCCATTCGGTGAGATTCTTATGTGAACACTGCTCCAGTGTTTCATTTACTTTGGCTTTAACCAGTTCCATCAATAGTTCAGACTCCCGCACATTACCGCTAATACAATCGTAAACCACTGAACCCTCAGGCATAATTCCGCCGAAACTATCAACTTAGGCTCAGCAGCTTCCAAACCATGTATAAAAAATAGAAAGCCATCAGTGTGATGCCAGATAACCGAGAAATCTTTTGCTTGTTCCAAACGAGAACCAACAGGAGTAAAGTAGCCAGCAACATGGCTGTCAGGTCTGCAAAGACTTCCGGGGGGGCGCTTATCGGACTTATGGCGCTGCTGAGACCCAGCACACACAGAATGTTGAATATGTTGCTCCCGATGACATTGCCTACTGCGATATCGGCTTTTTGGCGCAAGGCCGCCACCAGGCAAGTGACCAGTTCAGGCAGTGAGGTTCCAAAGGCCACGATGGTGAGGCCGATAAACTCCTCGCTGAGAACCAGGGTGTGAGCAATAATCGTAGAACTGTCCACCACCAGTTGAGCGCCGGCAACCATGGCTGCAAGGCCTAATATGAATAAAAGGATCAGCTTGATAAGTGGGGTAGGTTCATGGGCAGTAGTCCCGGACCGAAGCTCGTCAGAATCCATCACCGCTTCGAACATAACCTCCTGATCCTGCAGGAACTCAAACATCTCAGCTTCTTCGGCATCTGCCGGTTCAATCCTTTCCAGCTTTCGAATAGTCTTGATGCCGATGTAGGCCACAAAAATCAGCAATCCTGTTATCAGAAGCAGCGACTCTACCCGGGAAAGCACCAGACCGGTAAACAGCATGCCGGTCAGAACCAATTGGATGAAAAATGACAACGGAATTTCCCGCCTGGATAATAGGGGATCAACCAGGAGTGGGAAGATTGCGGCAGTCAAACCGATGATAAGGGTGATATTTATAATAGAGCTGCCAATAACATCCCCCAAGGCAATCTGATTAGCGCCCTTTAACCCTGCCAAAATCCCTATGGCTGCTTCAGGGGCACTGGTGCCCATGGCTACCAGGGTCAGCCCGGTAATGAAGGCAGGTACACCCCACTGCTCAGCGAACTTGGCGGCTGTATCCACCACCCAGTCTACACCCTTGACCAACAGTAATAGTCCGGTGACCAGCAACAAATAACTCATGTTTCCTCCCACTGCTGAGAATATTTTGGAGACTTGCGGGTTCCTGGTTCAGGATTAGCCCGCTAGTTTACATCTCGTCGCAATGTTCCCCGTCTGTTAATATAATAAATAATTTGCAGGAATATGGAAAATCATAGTAGAAGGTAAGGGCAGATGATGAAGGGCTCCGTTCTTTCAGGGTCTGTCGATTTTACAATTCGTCTATAATCGCCTGCAATCGTCCAATGGTTTCCGATTTGTACCGGTTGCTTAAATGGTCATTGCCTAATTTGGCATTTAAGTAATCCCAAAAGGCGGCGGTCATATTGCTTTCGTTGATGGCAAAAATCAGGTTAGGTCGGCTGGCCTTGAGGACAAATGCCCCCAGATCTTCTTTTACATAAAGAGTGTACCCTTCATTACTGGTTCTCTTTTTCAAAATTAGGTGGTAATTTTCATGGGTCTGAAGAAGCTGAACGATATTTTCCAGGTGAGCTTTAAATTCCTTGGGGGTGTAATATAGTTCTTCGAAATCAGTTAATCCTGTGAATCCAGGCTTAGCTTTCCCTGCTTTTATTTCATCGATTTCAGGGATGTGGATGATTTCGAGACGACTATTATTGGCCATGTTGGAGGCAAGTACTTCTCGTCTCTTCAGATAATATTCTTCAAGCATCTTCTTACGGACACTATTCATGCGTGCAAACATCGATTTCGCTACCGGGGCTGGGATGGTTGCCAATGATAAATAGTCTGCTTCAAGTATGGCGTTGGCGGTTTCTTTTTCAAACTCCGCCATGCTACTCAAATATTGTTCTTCGTCTCCTGAAGTAAAAATCCGCATCAACGGCTTGCACAACTGGAAATACGCATTATATTCTTCAGTGAGCGCATCAATTGCCCGAGCATCCCGCAACAGAATATTGATTCCTTTGTCAGCCATGGTATCGATGGAGGTCGAGGTCACCGATGCCGTATGGGGACAGATAAACAAGGTCCTTTTGAAAATGCCATCTCTTTTTTTAGGATAATAATAAGGTTCGATAGCACCAGTCATATATAGAGGCATCCATTTCGTCAATGCCTCAAGCATTTCGTCTAAATTGCGGTTTAAATTGTGGATGATCCTTATCCGGTTTCCCTTCATGATCACTTGCTTTAA
Organism: uncultured Syntrophothermus sp.; assembly: GCA_964506825.1. GTDB lineage: Bacteria > Bacillota > Syntrophomonadia > Syntrophomonadales > DTU052 > JAAYDA01. Next base: position 833 of record CAZDND010000114.1, on the reverse strand, counting down.
CATTTCAGACCATTGGGCTAAAAACCATGGATCATCGGTCATCCATTCCATCGGTTCGTCGCTATATAAAAGCAGCAGGCCCGGTTGATTTGATTGCTTGACCAGCGACAAAAATCCCAGTACCGCAGTTTTCTTGCCTTCGTACCCATAATGAAATGACATCTCTGACGAATCGGAGCCCCAGTTGGTTGATTCAATGCATGTTTCATCTTTAGGTGAAGGCTCCAAATCGATTTTTGACAGATTATCCAGAAAGCGATCCATCGATTTGGTTTCCTGAGGGGCATCGTCAAACAGCCAATTGCAGATATGCTCGGCTGTCTTGGCGGGATCACCAGGAATATCCAATGTTTTTCGAAGAGCCTGCTGTAAAGCCTTTTGTTGATAGTTTTCAACGCACCTCCGGGCAAAATAGGCAGCCATGGTTTGGATGTAGTTGGCTTCGCGTACCAATTTTCTTTCGCCTCTTCTCAGACGGCTGATATGTGAGGCATCCAAAGAAGTGCAAATCGAAAGGGCTCTATTTGAAGTCTTGGTCAGATCCATTAAGAAATCCAATTTTTGACCGGAAACCATTCTTAACACCCCAAGGTTAATTATACATGACAGCTCATTGGTTTACAGCATTGGTTGACACGAACCGTGTCAACCAATTTGACAATGACATATTTATTGAAATGACAAATTGGGACATATTGCCCTGTATAATATATATTGAGGTGGTGCTTTTGGCTTGCAAAATTCGACTTAAAACTGGATTGTACGAGACTACCGACTATGAACTCTTCACATTAGATGATGGAATCCGATTTTCCCCTGCTGATGGTGGGGCA
>CAZDND010000113.1:2960-5808 GCA_964506825.1 uncultured Syntrophothermus sp. | reverse complement strand
GCCTGCGGGGCGACAAATTCCCCGACGTCCTCATATGGGGCGGTGAAAAACTGCAGGAGATGCGTTATGGTGAGAATCCCCACCAAGGAGCGGCCTTTTATCGGGCAGCCCTGGCCTCGGGAGGATTGCCGGCAGCCAAACAGCTGAATGGCAAGGAATTGTCCTATAACAACGTTATCGATGCGGAGGCGGCTTACGCTCTGGTTCGGGAGTTTGATGAGCCGGCCTGCGTCATCATCAAGCACACCAATCCCTGCGGGGCTGCCATCGGCGGCAACCTGGAAGAAGCCTGGGACCGAGCCTTCAATGCTGATCCTGTATCAGCTTTTGGAGGAATTATTGCCTTTAACCGGGAAGTCGATCAGGCAACCGCCAAAAAAGCCGCCGAACCTTTTATGGAAGTAATCATTGCCCCGGGATATGAAGCGGACGCTCTGGCGACATTCCAGAGCCGCAAGAATCTGAGAGTGCTGGAGCTGGACATGGGCAGCTCCCCGGGTTTGCAGATAAAAAGTGTGGTCGGAGGCATGGTGGTCCAGGAGTTGGACACCCTCCAGCTGGACCTGAACAGTCTCAAGGTAGTTACCAATAAACAACCCAACCCCCAGGAATTACAGGAGATGCTATTTGCCTGGAAGGTGGTCAAACACGTCAAGTCCAATGCTATCGTGGTTACCAGAGATGGCACTACCCTGGGAGTGGGAGCCGGGCAGATGAACCGGGTAGGATCAGCCAAGCTGGCCCTGGAACAAGCCGGAGAAAGAAGCCGGGGAGCCATGCTCGCTTCGGATGCCTTCTTCCCGTTTAAAGACACGGTGGAGCTGGCCGGGCAGTACGGGATCAGCGCCATTATTCAAACCGGGGGTTCGGTACGGGACCAGGAGAGCATAGATGAATGCGACCGCCTGGGGATGGCCATGGTCTTCACCAACGTTCGTCATTTCCGCCATTAGGCTTGATTATCCCATAATTGTCTGGAGGTTTTAAACATTGGGCAAAAACGTTCTGATCATCGGTCAGGGAGCCAGGGAACATGCCATCGCATGGAAATTGAGGCAAAGCCCCGGGGTGGACAGAATCCTGGCCGCCCCAGGAAATGCCGGTATAGAACAGATGGCAGAGTGCTATCCCATAAGTTCCACTGATACCGGCAAGCTGATGGAATTGGTCCGGCAACAGGGAGTCGATATCACCATAGTTGGTCCGGAAGTACCCTTAATGGAAGGTATTGTGGACCAGTTTGAAGCCGAAGGGCTGAAAATATTTGGCCCGCGAAAAAATGCCGCGCTGCTGGAGGGCAGCAAGGTGTTTTCTAAAAACCTGCTCAAGAAATATGGGATTCCTACCGCGGAATTCGCTGCCTTCACCGATATTGACGCTGCCCGGGAATATGTGCGCCGACAGGGTGCTCCCATCGTGGTCAAAGTGGACGGCTTGGCGGCGGGCAAAGGGGTGGTGGTGGCCCAGGATGAAGAAACGGCCTTTCAGGCGCTGGAGACCATGTTGGAAGATAAAATCTTTGGCAGCGCGGGCCTCGAAGTAGTGCTGGAGGAATGCCTGGAAGGGGAAGAAGTTAGTGTCTTTGCCCTCTGCGACGGAGAATCGGTGGTTTCCCTGGTTCCGGCCCAGGATCATAAACGAGCCCTGGACGGCGACCAAGGGCCTAATACCGGAGGCATGGGCGCCTATACCTCGCCCGGGTTTTATACGCCGGAACTGCAACAGCGGGTTATGGAGGAAATCCTCCAACCAGTGGTCAAAGCCATGGCCATGGAGGGCCGCCCATACAAGGGGGTGCTGTTTGCCGGGCTGATGTTGACCAGCAGCGGGCCCAAAGTATTGGAATTCAACTGCCGCTTTGGGGATCCTGAAACCCAGGTGGTGCTGCCGATGCTGCGCACCGATTTCCTGGAAGTGGTGGAACGGGTCATCGATGGGACTCTGGACGGACTTAAAATGGAGTTTTTCCCGGGGGCCTGTGTGTGCGTAGTCATGGCTTCGGGTGGGTATCCGGGGCCGTATTCGGTCGGGAAGACTATCACCGGCCTGGAGGATGTAGCCGACGACATTGTGGTTTTCCATGCCGGAACCAAGCGCAGTGGGGATGAGATCGTCACCGATGGCGGCAGGGTACTGAGCGTGGTTTGCCATGGAAAAGATCTGGAGACAGCTATCAATAGAGTTTATCAGGAGATTCCCCGGATCGAATTTGCCGGCAATCACTATCGCAAGGATATCGGAGCCAGAATGTTGAAATACTAAGCAAGGGATGTAACCATGGATCCTAACCACAAATCTGAAAAGCCGGACGGTACATATTTCTGGAGAAGGATTCTGGGCTTGGCATTTATCTTGGGGCTGGCGGCAGCTATTTGGTTTGCACCGGCCCGAGAGTACCTGAGGACATTGGTGCTGACCGGAATGCCGGCGCTGGTTATTTGGGGTTACCGCCGCCGCTTTATTACTTACTCCTGGACCTGGTGGGTTTCTACGCTGCTAATCCTGGGTTGCCTGGTGGGGGGATTGGTGATGTTGGCGGGAGTACCTGATAAATTAACGGTGAGAAATATTGAAGAACAAGCTTATACCTATCTGGTCGAGGGAAAGTATGACCAAGCCATAGAAAAATACCGGGAAATGGAACCCTATGGGCCTGAATCTCGCATGGAAAGAAGGATTCGTGAGGCGGAAGCCCAAAAGGAATTTAACGATCAATTCCTTGAGGCCAGAAAATTGGTGCTTGAGGCCCGAAACGAGGAGGCCAGGCTGGTTTTGGAAAACATCCCGTTGAATGCTTTGGTCTACAGAGACGCCCAGGAGCTGCTCGAGAAGATTGAAAAGGATTGAT
>CAZDND010000113.1:0-2950 GCA_964506825.1 uncultured Syntrophothermus sp. | reverse complement strand
CAAGGCTGAGAAGAACAAGACCTCCGCAGCCATCCCGGCGCTCAAGAAGGCGGGGCTGCTCGAGAAGATTGAAAAGGATTGATGGCGATGATTACTCTGGAAATGGTCAAAGAGAATCTAAACGTAAAGACCAATATGGATATGGCGAACCAGTATATGGGGATGATCGGGGCGCTGGAGCATGACGCGGCCCACGCGGATTTGACAGCATCTCTTAGCAGTGAAATCATCCATACCCTGGGGTACCCGCGCCGGGAAGTGGAATTGGCGGCTATTGCTGGATATCTCCATGATATCGGCAATCTTGTGCACCGCTACCGTCATGGCAGTTCAGGGGCGATAATTGCTTTTCGTCTGTTGAAGGGGATGGGCATGGATCCTGAAGAGGTCACCACGATCATGGGAGCTATAGCCAACCATGAGGAGAATGCGGGTGGACGGGCGGTCAACAACGTATCCGCAGCGGTCATCCTGGCTGATAAATCGGACGTCAATAACTCCCGGGTCCGTAAAGACGACTCCTCCAAATTCACCGACCGTGACCGGGTGAACTATGCTGCCCAGGAATCCACCCTGGCCATCGATGCCATGGACCGTTTGATATCCATGAACTTGATCATCGATACGGAAGTCTGCAGTGTTATGGATTATTTTGAGATATTTCTTACCAAGATGATGATGTGCAAACGGGCTGCCGAGTATCTGGGCTGCCGTTTCGAACTGACCATAAACGACATGAAGTTCTTGTAAGGAGGGATCGCGTGCTCGGATATCTGCCCAGGAAGGGTGAAAAAACGGACTTTCTGGTGAAAGCGCTCCTTGCTCTGCGTACAGAAGAGGAGTGTTGCCGATTCTTGGATGATTTGTGCACCGTAAGCGAACGGGATATCCTGTCCCAGCGTTTACGGGTAGCCAGCATGCTGGCGGATCACGAAACCTATATAAGAATCACTGATTCGACGGGAGCCAGCACCGCCACCATCAGCCGTGTCAAACGATGCCTGGATGGGGATGCAGGAGGTTATCGGCTGGTGCTGGGTCGTATTAAGGAAAAGGATGAGAATAATAATGAAGAATCGTGAAATAGTTAGAGGGACCAAGGATTTCTTACCCCGGGAGGCTGAACTCAAACGTAATTTTGAGAGCCGCTCCGTGCAGACCTTCCTGGAATGGGGCTATCAGGAAGTGATCACCCCGACCTTTGAATACCTGGAAGTGATTGAGAGCGGGGCCGGAGAGGATATCCGCGAGGAGTTGTTTTTGTTCCAGGACCGGGACGGTCGTATCCTGGCACTGCGTCCGGAAATGACCATCCCCATTGCCCGCATCGCGGCCACCAAGCTGCGGGATCAGTCGGGACCGATCCGCCTATTTTATAATGCCAACATATTTCGGCACACCCTGCCCCAAATGGGACGGTACAAAGAGTTCTACCAGCTGGGGGTCGAACTGATTGGCGCACCGGGCCGGAGAGCGGATGCGGAAGTGATCGCGCTGGCTGCTGAAATCCTGGAACAACAGAACATGGAGTTCAAGATCAGCTTGAATCATATCGGCATATTCAACAGCCTGCTGGCCGCCAGCGGCCTGGACGAGGCAGCCAAAGAAAGCGTCAAGGATCTGATGCTGAACAAAGACCTGGTGGGATTGAGGAAGGTGCTGCAGACCGAGCAGCAGGCCTCGGAGCTTACCGCGATTTTGCTGGAACTTCCCGTTATGCATGGGGGGCCTCAGGTTCTGGATGGACTGGCGGCGGTGATAGGAGTGCCCGGAGTAAACCAGGCGGTGGAGGAACTGCTGGCGGTCTACCAGCTGTTGGAAGAATATGGGATCCAGCAGGATGTGGTCATCGATCTGGGAATTCTGCGTGGCTTTGATTATTATACCGGGTTGGTATTCGAGGGGTATTCTCCCCAGCTGGGCTATCCACTGCTGGGAGGCGGCCGCTATGATAATTTGCTGGACAAATTGGGGTGTCCCCGGGTGGCCACCGGCTTTGCCGTGGGAATTGAGCGGGTGCTGCTGGCCCTTAAGGATCGGGATACCAGCTCGCCGGAGCGTTATGTGGTGTCCGGCAAAGAGTTGGGGGAAGTATTAGCCAAGGCCCGAGAGTTGCGTAAGTTGGGCAAGTTCGTCGAGGTGGAAACGGATGAAGTAAGCCCCCCAGATGGAGTTGTGGTCAAACCCAGCCCCTGGTCCTGGTAATTGACAGCCCGGTTAACCGATGATAAACTTTTTGACGTATGTAACTTTAATGAGATAAAGCGAGGCGCTTATGAATCCAGAACAACTAACCATAGCCCTGCCCAAGGGTAAATTGCTTGGGCCTACTCTGCAGATGCTGGCTCAACTTGGCTTGCCGGTCAAGGGAGTGAGCGACAGCACCCGCAGTTTGGTTTTCGATTTTGATGAACCGGCCGTACGGTACATTATGTGCCGTCCGACAGATGTCCCCACCTACGTGGAGCACGGTGCAGCCGACATAGGGATCGTGGGCAAGGACATCATCCTTGATCAGAATAAAGATGTTTACGAGATGGTAGATCTGGGATTCGGCTATTGCCGGTTTATATTGGCAGTGCCCCAGGAAAGGCAGAATGAACCCTTAGGGGATTTCAACTACCAGCGGGTAGCCACCAAGTTTACTCATGTGGCTGAAGAGTTCTTCCGTGAACAGGGGCTCCAGGTGGAAGTCATCGAATTGCACGGGAACATTGAGCTGGCGCCCCGGGTGGGGCTGGCGGAGATGATCGTGGACATAGTGTCTACCGGCAAGACGCTCAAAGAAAATTTCCTGGTGGAAAAAGCCAATATAGCTGAATGTACAGCGCGTCTGGTCGTCAATCGGGTTAGCTATCGCACCAAATACGACACGATCGAGCCACTGATCAAGAAAATGAGCCATATTGCGGCGGAAGGGACGGTGACCGAATGATAAGGAGACTGGCAG
>CAZDND010000112.1:3637-5861 GCA_964506825.1 uncultured Syntrophothermus sp. | reverse complement strand
CGGTTGGGGAAAATGCCCATTACTGCAGGCACTGCGGTATAGGTTCCCCGGGGAAAACAAGTCGATATCCCAGGTGCAAAGCACAGAATTATGTTTATCATAACTATGGATTTGCGCTGATAAGGGCATTGCTGGCCACCTGCCTGGTGGGGCTGCTGGGTTCAGTCTTCGGATTTATAGGGTTTAGAAGAACAGAATCCATCTGTCTGGAATGCAATCAAGGATGGTTTCCCTACATGCCGGAAGAACAGGTGGGGCGTTTCAATACGTTTATAGGCGAAGAAGGACGAATGAGCAGAAGTTATAGCATGATTCCCGCCAACTGTTACGATTAGTCTCAGGCTAAATCGCTGATCAACCTGAATGCGAGGAGACATTTGCATGGAGTGGCAGATATGGTTTGCCGGAGCCCTATTTCTGGTAGTATATGCTTTGATAATCTCGGAGAAAATCCACCGGACCGTCCTGGCTTTGTGCGGGGCCTCCCTGCTGCTCATACTGGGGATATTGCAGCAGCATGAAGCTGTTGACTTTATCGATTTCAACACCATAGGGCTGTTGTTCGGGATGATGGTCATCGTAGGGATAACCCGCAAGAGCGGTGTCTTCGAATATGTGGCTATCAAGGCCGCCCATTCTACGGGTGGCGATCCCATCAAGACCCTGATCGCACTCTGTGCGGTGACCGCTGTGGCCTCAGCGTTGCTGGACAATGTGACCACGGTATTGCTGGTCGTTCCGGTTACCATATCCATATGTTCAGCTTTAGAAGTGAATCCGATACCTTTTTTTGTGGCGGAGATCATGTCCTCCAACATCGGCGGAACCGCGACTCTGATCGGTGACCCTCCCAATATCATGATTGGCAGTGCTACCGGTCTGGGATTCATGGATTTTGTGGTCCACCTGACTCCGGTGGTAATCGTAATATTTGGGGTCACGATTTGGCTGCTGCAGCGATTGTATAAGAACAACCTGCAGACCACTCCTGAGAACCAGGCTAAGTTAATGGCCATGGAACCTGAACGTGCCCTCGAGGACCTGCCGCTGCTGAAAAAATCCCTGCTGGTAATCGGGCTGGTAATCCTGGGATTTGTATCCCATCAGTATCTGGGTTTGGAGTCGGCATCGATAGCGATTGCCGGGGCTGCCTTTCTGATGTTGATCACCCGTGAGCCTCCGGAGGAGGTTTTGTTGTCGGTGGAATGGGACACTTTATTTTTCTTTATCGGCTTGTTCGTGTTGGTAGGCGGACTTCAGAAGACCGGGATAATTGAAGGATTAGCCCGGGAGGCGGTGGGAATGACTCAGGGAAATATTACTCTGACCACTATGCTGATCCTCTGGTTTTCGGCGGTGGCATCGGCCTTCGTGGACAATATACCCTTCGTTGCTACCTTTATACCCTTGATCCAGGAGATGGGACAAATTGGACAGATGAACGTTGCTCCATTATGGTGGGCCTTGTCACTGGGTGCCTGTTTGGGAGGAAACGGAACGATTATAGGAGCATCCGCCAACGTAATAGTATCTGGAATAGCGGCGCGGGAGGGCCATCCCATCGCATTTATCAGTTACATGAAAGTTGCCTTTCCGCTGATGCTGGTTTCGATGGTTATTTCCACAATTTACCTGCTCCTATTCTTTGGATAAGGAGTTATTGATGGATGATAGATCTGGCAAAATACTGTCGTCATTAAAGTCAAGAAGTGGGCTTTGGGTGACGGGCGCGGAGTTGACTCAACAACTTGCAAATGCAGCGGAGCTGGGAGAGATAATAAAAAAATTGCAAACAGATGGATATACCATAGAGGAGTCGCCCGCTTTGGGGTATAGGTTGAACAGCTTAGGAGAATTGAGCCCCGAGGCGGTACTTTCTGGGCTGGAAACCCGCATATTTGGACACCAGGGATATCACTATGTCCAAGAAACGGACTCCACCAACCGGCAGGCGCAGCGAATGGCTGCTGAAGGTGCACCGGAAGGAACTGTGGTGGTGGCAGAAATGCAGACGTCAGGCAGAGGGCGGAGGGGCCGCGATTGGTTTTCTCCTGCTCAGTTGGGCATTTATATGACGGTCATTTTGCGGCCCAATCTGCCCCTGGGAGAGGTTTCCAGAGTATCGCTGGTGGCCGCGGTAGCGGTGGCCGAGACAGTCCAGGAAGAACTGAAACTGCCGGCAGGTATAAAATGGCCCAACGACATACTGATCAACGGCCGAAAA
>CAZDND010000112.1:0-3627 GCA_964506825.1 uncultured Syntrophothermus sp. | reverse complement strand
ATAGCTGGTATCCTATCGGAGGCGTCTGTAAGCGGAGATGGAGTAACCTATCTGGTGACCGGCATCGGCATCAATGTTCGCCATGGGCCTGATGATTTCCCTGGAGATCTGCGGACGGCACCAACATCCGTGGCCATGGAAGGCCTGGAAGATGTCCCCCGAGATCAAATTTTGCGAGCCTTATTGATGCGGTTGGAGAAATATTATCTGGATCTGCTTAATGGCGGATTTGATAGTATTCTGGAGCGGGGCAGGCGGTTATCCCTGGCGATAGGACATGAAGTCAGATACGATACCATGGATGGATATGCGTTGGGAACGGCGATAGATTTAGATGAGAATGGTTCACTGGTGGTGAAAGATGAAGCGGGAGAGGTACACCATGTGATCTCAGGGGAGATATTAATCGAACCCGACCATTAACAGGCATACAGACCTATGACCTATCAACTGTATAGATCAGCCTGAAGGATGTCACTGATCGATGCCATGCAAAAAATCTTCAGGAATCCTTTACCAAAGTCCAGGATCGATCAGGCAAGGGTTCCTGTGCGGCCTTGTATTAAAGTTGATAATATTGACACCAAAGCGACTGTGGAACGACAAGGACAAGCCGAGATCCAGTAAGAGGGGGGGGGTTAGTATGGACCGCAGGGAGGAAATCTTGTCGATTGCCGCCAGACTGTTTAGAGAAAAGGGATACACATCGACCAGTCTGGATGAGATAACGGCAGAGATGGGAGTCACCAAGCCGGCCATATATTATTATTTTGCGGCCAAGGAAGATATTCTTTATGAGATATGCCTGACACACATCAACAACCTGGCCGTTCGCACCCAGGAAATTAATGATTCCAATCACTCCATAGAAGAAAAAGTGTCGTTGCTGTGCGAAAATGTAGTGCTGCAGTATCATAATCATCGCGATGTAGCCGAGGCATACCTCCGGGAAACTGCACATTTATCTCTGGAAAGGCGGAAGCATTTGAGCTCTTTATTGAAGGAGCAGGAGGCGTTTATCAGGAGGCAGATCGAACTAGGTATTGAGGCGGGAATTTTCAGGGCCATTAATAGCAAGCAAGTGATGCGGGGTATCGGCGGAATGCTCAACTGGCTGGGCAACTGGTATGACCCTGAAGGGCCGGATAGTATCGATGCCATAGCTGAAGTATATGTTGATTTTATTCTGCACGGATTGCGGGCAGTACCGGGTTCGCAATAGATCAGCCGGACGAGCCCAGGCAAAAAACCGCAATTTTTTGAGAAATCTAAAGACAGTAAACAAGGGAGGCACAGCTTCCCTTGTTTGTATCAGGGAATGCCCGTGGAGGGTTAGTTGCCCATGTGGCAACTTGGGCACGGAAACCGCATGATGACGGGCGAATTCGGACATGCAGCTGTAGATGTGATATAATACTCACGTTATTAGGACTCCATTTGGCGGGAGGAATGATGTTGCCGGAAAAGGAAGTCAGGATCGTTATTGCCAATGCTATTGATTCAGCAATTTTTTTTGGCTCTCAAGATGAGAATTTCAAGCATCTGCTTAAGATAAGCCCAGTTGACCTTCTGGCTCGTGGGGGCGAGATATTTGTCTCGGGTGAACAGGCCGGAGTGGAAGAAATGTCGGCATTGATCGATCAGCTTCTGGATGTCGTCAAGACTGAGAGACACCTCACGATTACCGATATCAATTACGCGCACTCATTGGTGAAAAAGGGATTGGCCATCAAAAACCGGGAACTTGTGTTTGGCAATATCATGACTACCTCCAGGGGAAAATCGATTAAGGCCAAGACCTTGGGGCAAAAGAAATATGTTCAGGCCATGGAAGAAAATGACGTGGTTTTCGCAATAGGGCCTGCGGGAACCGGCAAAACTTATCTCGCGGTGGTCATGGCTGTCAGGGCGCTGAAGAACAAAGAAGTTCAGCGCATCGTTCTGGTAAGGCCGGCAGTGGAAGCCGGTGAAAAGCTGGGTTTTTTACCGGGCGATCTTATTGAAAAAGTCAATCCGTATTTGAGACCGCTTTATGATGGACTGTATGACATTCTGGGGATTGATGTTGCCCAGCGGTATATGGAGAAAAACATTATTGAGGTAGCGCCGCTGGCTTATATGAGGGGTCGAACGCTGAATGATGCCTTCATAATTCTTGACGAGGCACAAAACACATCTCCCCAGCAAATGAAGATGTTTCTGACCCGACTTGGGTTTGGATCCCGGGCAGTTATTACCGGGGACGTGACCCAGGTGGATTTACCCAAAGATGATTTTTCCGGTCTGATTGAGATTCAGAAGATCCTTAAAGGGATCGATGGGATGGCATTCGAATACCTGAACCGAGAGGATGTTGTTCGCCACCCATTGGTGCAAAGGATTATCGAAGCCTATGAAGAATACGAGATAAAAACGGAGACGTAGCCAACGAGGGAATGAATATAAGATGTTTTCCATTGATTTCTTGCGTGAATATCTAAGAAAAAAGATTGCCAGTTCGATAAACCGTCAGATTTTACTCTTTCTGGGGTTCTATCTGCTGGTTACTTTTTTTGTCTACTCAAACTTCATGAGTACCCAACTGGCATTGAAACCCGGTCAGATAAGCCCTCGGAATGTGAGAGCACCCCATTCGGCGACTATTATTGACGAAGCCCGAACTCGTGAACTGCAGATGCAGGCAGCAGATAAAGTCAGCAAGGTCTTTGAAGAAGACCAGGAAGCCCTTGGCAAAGCAAAGCTGGATCTAAATAAGCTTTTCGATCAGATTAATGCACTGAAACAGGATGAGGCGGTTAGCAAGACGATCAGAGCTGATCGCATCAAGACTCTCCTGGCCAAAGTGACGGAAGACAAGGGATTGTTGGGCTATGATGTTTCGCTAATTGCCACGTATATTACCAACTCGTCTGAAGATGACATCAATCACATCAGAGAAGCCGCGTTGAACACGATTGAAGCGCTCATGGCTCAGTCAATAACAGAAGAGTCCTTATCTGCAGTGTTGCTACAGATAAGAGTAGAAACAGATAAATTGGGATTTAACCTGTCTGCCCGTGATCTGGTAGAGATTGCAGTTCTTGATAAGGCCCGGCCTACCCTGATTTTCGACGAGAAAGCTACCCAAGCCGCCAAAGACGAAGCAATGCAAAAGGTTATGCCGGTACAGAAAACCATTCAACAAGGGCAGATGATTGTTCGCGAGGGGGATCCTGTAACTGCGGAGCAGGTTGCGGTGCTGGAACAACTGGGAGTGCAGCGTTCGAATGGCATTGCTGCCACCCTGGGTGGGATGGCCCTGTTGGTGCTGATCTTTATTGCCATATCTTACGCCTATCTGAAGTATTATCATCCTAGGATTTTCGTTGAAAGCCGACTAATGGTGCTTTTTGGACTTATCTTTTTTCTAATCCTGGCTATTGCCAAAGGTCTGACCATGATTCAGATTGGGGGGCAACCCGAGATTACAATGATGATAGCCTATCTGATCCCGGTGGCAGCTGGTTCCATGCTGACGGCGATTCTGCTTGACCAACAACTGGCACTATTTTTTACATTTATTGCTGCGGTTTTTGTGGGGATGCTTACCCAGGGGAATCCAGTGCCATATATCACGACGGCATTCGT
>CAZDND010000111.1:0-5995 GCA_964506825.1 uncultured Syntrophothermus sp. | reverse complement strand
TTTTGAGAACCATTTTTCCAAAAGAAAGGAACGCCACCATTTACTTACGTTTTCCATGACCTATGCTTATTCAGAACGATTTATCCTCCCGCTGTCCCATGATGAAGTTGTACATGGGAAGAAGTCCCTCATCGGAAGAATGCCGGGTGACCTCTGGCAAAAATTTGCCGGGCTGAGAACTTTGTACCTATATCAGATATCACATCCTGGAAAAAAGCTGCTGTTCATGGGTTTCTTCTAAAATATGAAATGCACAACAAATTTCAGAAATATGTCAGGGACGCCAACCAAATCTATCTGCAAGAACCAGGTCTATGGAAAGTAGACAATGACTGGCAAGGGTTCGAGTGGATCGACGTCAACAACTGCGATCAGGGGATATTTATATTTTTACGCAGGTCATCGATAAATGAGGAATTCCTGATTGTACTAATTAATTGCCTGCCACATGGATACGAAGACTATCGCATCGGAGTACCATATTTAGGGAAATATAAGGAAATTCTCAACTCAGATGAAAGTCAGTATGGTGGATCCCATATGATAAATCCTAGGGTTATCGACGCTGAAGAGGTTCCCTGGCACGGCCAGCGCTACTCGATCTCGTTAAAAGTACCTCCTCTGGGAGGGGTTATCGTAAAACCATCAGATTAAGATGAATAATACTAGGCGATATAGAGTTTCTATACTATGATACATATTCATTGACCAATCAGTCAGATTGGTCCATCAAGGGATGATATTTTGGAGGTATATAATGTTCAGGGATAGCAACGATTTTACAGCCCAATATTTGGAGAAATTTGCAGAGCTATCGGGAAAAACCTTTGCCGAAAGTTCCTCGCTGGATCAATATTATGCTCTGGTAATGCTGATCAAAGACAAGATTAATATCCGGAGTGTGAGTAATATTAAGTCTTCATTGAGCAGCGAAAAGCAGGTATATTACTTTTCAATGGAGTTCTTGATTGGAAAACTCCTTTCCCATTATATGACAGGTTTGAATATTCGACACTTGGTGGAAAAAAGTCTCCAGGAGATGGGCATAGATCTCAACGACCTGATCGAACAGGAAACCGATGCCGCACTTGGCAATGGTGGATTAGGCAGATTGGCGGCGTGTTTCCTTGATTCCATGGCATTCCTTGGCATACAGGGCCACGGCAATGGTATTAGATATAAATATGGTTTGTTCAAGCAGAAGATAGTGGATGGTTATCAAGCGGAAGTGTCCGACAATTGGTTGAAAAATAATTACGCATGGGAGACAAAGAAACCCGATAAATCCATCTTGGTCAAATTCAAGGGCAGTCTGAGAAAAGAGTATATCGGTGATAGATTAGTGTTCATACATGAAAATTATGAGCCAGTTCTGGCAGTTCCATATGATATACCAATAATTGCTTTTGATGATCCGGACCATATCAACAATCTCCGTCTGTGGAGTGCAGAACCGGTCATGGAAGAATTCGATCTTGCCTGCTTCAATAGGGGTGAATTTTCCCAGGCTGTAAGTCATAAAGCTGAAGTTGAGTCTATATCTAATGTTCTCTATCCGGAAGACAGCAGTCAATTCGGCAAGGAATTAAGGCTTAAGCAGGAATATTTTTTTGTTGCAGCCGGCCTTGCTTCCATCATTCGCAGATACAAGAAGAAAAAATCTTCATTGCGTGACCTCCCCAAGTGGATTGCAGTACACATAAACGACACTCACCCGGCCCTCTGTATTCCGGAAATGATGAGAATTCTCATTGATGAAGAAAATATGAACTGGGATGAAGCATGGAATATTTCAGTAAATACGATTTCCTACACCAACCACACCATAATGCCTGAGGCACTGGAAAAATGGCCGATTGAAGTATTTAAATACCTTTTGCCCAGGATATATATGATCATCGAAGAAATCGACCGACGGTATCGAGAAGAACTGAACCGCAAGTATCCCGGAAACACAGAAATCGTAAATAATACTGCGGTTTTGAAAGATGGACAAATCTACATGGCAAACTTGGCGGTTATTGGAAGCCATTCGGTGAATGGGGTTGCCAAGTTGCATAGTGAGATTCTGAAAACCTCAGTATTGAAGGATTTGTATACCGTATATCCTTACAAATTCAATAATAAGACCAACGGGGTCAATCATCGGAGGTTTCTCCTGGATGCCAATCCAAGACTCTCAAATCTGATAACCGAGGGAATTGGGGATGGCTGGAAAAAAGATGCCATGCAGCTGGAGCGATTGTTAACCTACACTGATGACAGCAATTATTTGGCGAGACTGGCTGAAGTAAAGTATCAAAATAAATGCCGGCTTGCTGCATATATAGCTGAAACCCAGGGTTTGATTGTCGATCCATCATCGGTATTTGATATTCAGGTAAAACGCATTCATGCTTATAAACGTCAACTCCTTAATGTTGCCAAAATCATGGATATTTATAACCGCTTGAAAGACAATCCTGATATGGATTTAATACCCCATACATTCATTTTTGCCGGTAAGGCCGCTCCCGGATACCATTATGCCAAAATGGTCATTAAGCTGATCAATACTGTTGCTCGTAAAGTCAACTATGACCAGGATGTCCGCAACAAAATTAAAGTTGTCTTTCTGGAAAACTTCAATGTATCTCTGGCCGAAATCATTTATCCTGCCGCCGATCTCAGTGAACAGATTTCGACTGCCAGCCGTGAGGCATCCGGGACAGGAAACATGAAGTTTATGTTCAATGGAGCCATTACTATTGGAACCATGGACGGTGCCAATGTAGAAATCAGAAATGCAGTGGGGGCCGATAATATTATTACTTTCGGATTGTCTGCCGAAAAAGTGATGGACTATTGTAACCGTGGAGGCTACAGATCCTGGGATGAGTATTACAATTACCCCCGGATCAAGATAGCTGTTGACCAATTGGTAAATGGTTTTTTCAGCGACTCCGGCGGTGAATTCAGGATCATCTATGATTCTCTTCTGAAGGATAATGATGAATTCTATGTTCTAAAGGATTCACGCTCATATATCGATGCGTTTAACCGAGCCAGCCTTTTATACTCAGACCAGTCAAAATGGCGGCCCAGCTCTTTGATCAACATTGCTAAAGCCGGCATTTTTTCCAGCGATCGCAGCATCAGGGATTATGCCGAAGGAATATGGGGCATACATTTGCAGTAAAGAAAATAATATTAAATGAAAGTCTTCTCGGGATTTGGCTCACGGATCATATTCACTCTGAAAGGAGGAGGATCTCATGTTGAAAAAAGAATGCATTGCCATGTTGTTGGCAGGAGGGCAGGGAAGCCGGCTAGGATATCTGACCCGTAATATAGCTAAACCAGCTTTGTCTTTTGGGGGTAAGTACAGAATTATTGATTTCAGCCTTAGCAATTGCATTAACTCTAATATCGATACGGTAGGGGTTTTGACCCAATACAAGCCTATGTTGTTGCATGCCTATCTTGGAATCGGTTCGGCTTGGGATCTCGATACCCGGTTGGGGGGGCTCTTTATTCTTCCGCCATATGTTGGTGAGGATGGGGGGAGATGGTACAAAGGAACGGCCAATGCAATATATGAAAACATTGACTTCATTAGTTATTACAATCCGGATTATGTATTGATTGTTTCCGGGGACCACATCTACAAAATGAATTATGATCAGATGTTGATGGCTCACAAAGAGAATAATGCCGACGTAACGATATCCGTATTGCATGTTACGCCGGAAGAAGCATCCCGATTCGGAATCATGACCACTGACAAGAAACATAGAATAACCAAATTTGAAGAAAAACCTGCCCATCCGGATAGTAACCTGGCATCCATGGGGGTCTATCTATTTAATTGGCCGGTGCTCAGGGCAGCTTTACTGGAGGATGAAAGGGAAATCGGCTCAGACAATGACTTTGGGAAAAATGTCATCCCCAGGTTGCTGGCACAGAAAAAGAAAATGTACGCCTATGAGTTTGAAGGGTATTGGAAGGATGTTGGGACAGTAGAAAGCTATTATATCGCCAATATGCAATTACTGGAGGATAATCCTGATTTGAATATTTTTGACACTCACGATCGTGTGTTTTCCAACAGCGATATTCTTCCCCCTCAATATATAGGCGAAAATGCTGAAGTCACCAACAGTCTCATCAGCAATGGGTGCACCATCTTAGGTGAAGTTAGAAACTCGATTCTAGCTCCGGGGGTGTTTGTTGGTGAAGGAGCCAAGGTGGAAGATTCCATTTTGCTTCCGAACTGCAGAATTTGCAGCCGCTCTGCTCTTTGGAAAACTATAGTTGGTGAACAGGCCACTATTGATTATAACTGTATGGTAGGAATCGGGGCTGTGGAAAATTCCAAACAGAGTGAAATAACAGTAATTGCCGATGATGCCTTCGTAAATCACGATTCTTTAATAAAAGCTGGCAAGCAAGTCAGAGGTAAGTACCGTAAACCCAACTCGCAGCAAAGAGAGGATATTGTATCATGAGCAAGGTCATTGGAATCATAGGTTGTAATTACCGGACCCATGTCCTTCAAGGCATTACCAAAGATCGGCCGGTGGCTGCCATTCCCTTTGGAGGACGGTATAGGCTCATGGATTTCCCTCTATCCAGCCTGGTTAATTCTGGTGTCAAAAGCGTGGGTATTATTGCCCCAAATCTGTACCGCCCCATCATTGATCACATAGGTGCTGGAAAAGATTGGTTTTTGGACCGCAAATCGGGAGGGATGTTCATTCTACCGGGATCCAGGTTAGGAATATATCCCAAGAATAACAAGGTGACTCTTCAGGACCTGGTCAATAATCTGGAGTTTCTGGAAAAAGAAAAAGCTGATTATGTAATCATTACTGACAGCAGCAGCATTTATAATATTGATTTCGATGATATTCTGGCTGGTCACGTAAGCAAGTCTGCTGATGTTACCATGTTATTCAAAGAAATGGTCCCTGAGGTAGTAGGTGATGATCCAGGGGTGATTCTGAATTTTGACGATAATTCTCAGATTACAGGAATTGAAGGGGTAGGTGGTTGGGCTGATCATAAGGTCAACTATTTTGCGGAGATTTACATCATTAACCGCAAACTGCTTTTGGATATCCTAAGGGATCCCGAGTATATTGGAGACCTGGATCTATTAGATGTTCTGGAAGAGAACCTTCACAGTCTTAAGATCATAGCTGCACCAATTCAAGGTTATTTTGGTATTGTAAATAGTATCCAAAGCTATTATTGGCGAAATATGGATATGTTGGAACCACAAATCAGGGAAGAATTATTCTTGGGAAACCGTAGAATTTATACAAAAATCAAAGATAATCCGCCCACCAAATACGGTACCCAAAGCAATATTGCCCATACACTGGTTTCAAGTGGCAGCTTGATCGACGGTAGAGTCGATCGAAGTATTATATTTCGTGGAGTCAACATTGCCCGGGATGCTGAAGTCAGCAATTCTATTATTATGCAGGGGTGTGTTATTGGAAAAGGTGCGATTCTTGATAATGTAATATTGGACAAATTTTCTGTAATCAATCCAAGGGTGATAGTAAAAGGTGAGAAAGATATGCCAGTGGTACTCACGAAACGTACTGTAGTGTAGGTTTTGAGAGGGGGATAAAGGTTGAATGTCTTATTTGTCGTCGCAGAAGCCGATCCGCTGATAAAGACTGGGGGGCTGGGAGAAGTTGGAGGTTCATTGCCCTTATTCCTTAGCAGCAAGGAATCTGAAGTCAGAGTAATCCTCCCGAAATATGGAGGCATTTCTGACGAATACAAGCAAAAATTGACTCCAGTTACCAGCTTCAACGTGTACCTGAGTTGGAGAAAATTGTACTGCGGCATAGAGATGATGGAATATCAGGGTATTAAATACTATTTGGTCGACAATGAATATTACTTTAATAGGGAAAATATTTACGGCTACGAAGATGATAGCCAAAGATACGCTTTTTTTTGTAAATGCGTATTGGAAAGTCTGACGCATCTCAACTTT
>CAZDND010000110.1:0-6020 GCA_964506825.1 uncultured Syntrophothermus sp. | reverse complement strand
CTTATCTGGACGCTTTGCAAAGGGCACCTTATACAGATATCCGGTGGACTCCAAGGCTTCCAGCGTCCATTTACCGCCCACTCCGCCGACCATCCAACTCAAAAATTCCCAAAGATCTCGATCGATTTCCTCATCTTCGGGAATCGGATCTATATCCTCCACCAACAGGAGGATTTCCACTCCTGCCGGATACCTGCGTCCGGTTTTGCCCACAAATATAACTTCATAAATCCGACCGCTTCCGCTCTGGAAAAAACGGTTGCTTCCCCCATCCACATCCTGGGGACTCAGGCTCAATGCCCGGCGGAAGAATTGGCGAAATTCATCATAATGATCAAGACGGGTTTCTGTCAAAACCAATTCCCGTCGATAATCAGCATATCTGTCAGCGGTCTGAATCCATTCCATTCTGGTTCCTCCCCTCCCGTTTCTTAAGAAATCCAATCAATTCCCGGCATATAAATTCAGGCTGATCCTCCTGAATAAAATGCTTGGCCTGTACATAAATGGGCTTTTCGGCCCGGGGAAGGATATTATGGAAGCGTTCGGCCCATTCTTTGGGGAACACATCATCAGGCTCACCCCATATTATTAGAGTTGGGACTTTGAGCTCCGGCAGTTTCTCCTCGATCTTTTTAATGATTGCATAGCCCGTATTCCCACGGTTCTCTTCGCCGAGAGGAATCATCCGGGGAAACCTCAGAAAGGAACCCCTTTCATCATAAGACTGAAGGTGGAACCTGTAACCATCCAACACATCCTCAGTTATCTGGTCGCGATTGACCACGCTTAACCGCAACCCTCTTTCGGTCAGGGCATTGCGCCTCTGGAGAAAGAAGGGACCCACAACGGGAGCGTGCATCATCCGCCAGGGAAAAATCGAACTGTGAAATACTGATCCTTCAGTCCACGCCCAAGTACTCATCAGCAGCTGCGCTTTAACGTTCTCCTGGCGCCTCACCGCATAACCCAAACCAATGGGGCCTGACCAGTCCTGCAAAACCAGGGTAATATCTTTCAATCCCAATTTGGTAATCAACTGGTCCAAATTGGATGTATGATGCAACAGAGTGTTGAAGTAATCATTGCAGGGTTTTTCCGACATCCCCAACCCAATAAGGTCTGGGCAAATGACCCGATAGCCTGCACCCACCAAGATCGGAATGAATTTTCGATAGAGGAATGTCCAGGTTGGATTTCCATGCACCAAAAGGATTGGATCCCCGGAACCCTCGTCCAGATAATGCATGATCCTCCCGTTTACCTTTATATATTTCGCTTCAAAGGGGTACTGCTCCCTGACATTTGCCGGCATCTCAGTTACCAATCAAATCCCCCCTCACTATAATGATTGCTGTACGTTTCCCCAAGGTTTTTTGGTTATCCTTTTACTTCTCCGGATTGCGCCAAGTAATGTGCAGTTCTTCATCAGCGACATCAATGGTAATCGTGGCTCCATCAAGGATCTGGCCTCCTACCAGGGCCCGGCCCACCAAAGTCTCCACCCTGCGCTGAAGGAAGCGCCGCAAGGGCCTGGCACCATAAACGGGGTCATATCCTTCGCGAGCTATATATTCCTTGGCATCCGGAGTGAGTTCGATATCCAGGTGCTGCCCAGATAGACGACGGCGCAAGTCATCGATTAACAATTCAACGATGCTGGCAATCTCCCGTAGTGTTAATGGCTTGAACAGTACAATCTCATCAACCCGGTTTAAAAATTCTGGTCTAAAGTGCAGGCGCATCTCATTCATGACCATATCGCGAGTCTCTTCGTTGATTTCTCCCGCATCGCTTATGCCCTCAAGAAGGTATGGCGAACCAATGTTAGAGGTCATTATAATCACTGTGTTCTTGAAGTCAACCGTTCGACCCTGCGAATCAGTAATCCTCCCGTCATCCAATACCTGCAGCAGTACATTGAACACATCGTGGTGGGCTTTTTCGATCTCGTCGAAAAGCACTACTGAAAATGGCTTGCGGCGTACTGCCTCGGTTAGCTGGCCGCCCTCCTCGTAGCCCACGTAGCCAGGGGGAGCTCCTACCAGCCTGGAAACCGTATGCTTCTCCATGTACTCGCTCATGTCAATCCTGATCATATTGTTCTCGGTATCAAAAAGGGCCGCCGCCAGGGTTTTCGCCAGTTCTGTCTTGCCGACCCCAGTGGGACCTAAAAAGATAAACGATCCAATTGGCCGCCGCGGATCTTTGATGCCTGCGCGAGCCCTAATTATGGCGTCAGCCACCAGTTCAACCGCTTCATCCTGACCAATAACCCTCTCATGAAGGATTTTATCAAGGCCCAGTAGTTTTTGGCGCTCTCCCTCCACCAAACGAGTCAGCGGTATACCTGTCCACCGCGAAACGATCCGCCCGATCTCGTCTTCAGTCACCTCTTCACGCAGAAGGCTCTGGGCCCCCTGTTTTTTCAAAAAACGCTCCTCCTCGGCCTCCAAGCGCCTCTCCAGTTCGGGCAGGCGCCCATATCTAAGTTCGGCCGCCCGGTTCAGGTCATAATCCCGTTCCACCCTCTCAATATCCTGGCGAACCGTTTCAATCTCTTCCCGGAGAGTCCTGACCTTCTGCATGGCGCTCTTTTCTGTCTCCCATCGAACTCGCATTGCGTCTGATTTGGATCGAATCTCAGCCAGTTCCTGCTGCAGTGATTCCAACCGGTCCTGGCTGGCCCGGTCAGTCTCTTTCTTGAGAGCAGCCTCCTCGATTTCCAATTGCATGATTCGCCGGGAGATCTCATCAAGTTCGGCAGGCATCGATTCATTCTCAGTCTTTACCATGGCACACGCCTGGTCGACCAAGTCGATTGCTTTGTCGGGCAGAAATCGATCGGAGATATACCTCTGGGACAGCAAGGTGGCGGCTACCAAAGCATTGTCGTGAATCTTGACTCCGTGAAATACTTCAAATCGTTCCTTCAAGCCCCGGAGGATGGAAATGGTGTCCTCTACAGTGGGTTCATTGACCATAATCGGCTGGAAGCGGCGTTCAAGGGCGGCATCCTTTTCAATATGCTTGCGGTATTCGTCCAGGGTCGTGGCCCCAATACAATGCAGCTCACCGCGAGCCAACAGAGGTTTAAGCATATTTCCAGCATCCATCGATCCTTCAGCCCTGCCGGCTCCAACAATATTATGGAGTTCATCAATGAATAGTATGATCTGTCCATTGCTGCCCGTCACCTCCTGCAGGACCGCCTTCAACCGCTCCTCAAACTCTCCCCGGTATTTGGCGCCAGCCACCAAGGATCCCATATCCAATTCATATATGGTTTTATTGCGCAGGCTATCGGGTACGTCATTGCGTACAATGCGATGGGCCAGCCCCTCCACGATAGCAGTCTTTCCCACCCCCGGTTCGCCAATCAGAACGGGGTTATTTTTGCTTTTGCGGGACAGGATCAGGATAACATCGCGGATCTCCGTATCCCGTCCTATTACCGGATCTAGTTTGCCGTCGCGAGCCAGAGAGACCAAGTCCCTGCCATAGCGCTCCAGAGCCTCGTAAGTAGCCTCGGGATTGGGAGACGTCACCCGCTGGTTTCCCCTCACCTGCTGCAGCACCTTACGAAATCCATCCAGGGTCACCCCTGACTGTTTCAGAATGCGAGCCGCAGCGCCTCCTGAACCCTCTTCAAACATGGCCATGACCAAATGCTCTACCGATATGTAATCGTCCTTTAACCGTGAGGCTTCCTTCTCAGCCCTCGCCAACAGCTGATTGAGCCGGGAAGTAACGAATACCCGACCGGCTTCCACCACTCCTCCGGTCACCCGGGGGCGCTGCCGCAAATTCTGTTCCACCAGGTCAACCATAGACCTAATATCACCATCCATGTGTTTTATCAAACCGGGAATCAGCCCTTCGGGTTGCTGCAGCAAAGCCAAAAGCAGATGTTCAACGTCCGTTTCCTGATGGCTCATGCTGGAAGCAATAACTTCGGCTTGTCCCAAAGCTTCCCTGGATTTTTCTGTCAATCGGTTCATGTCCATCCTTATGCACCTCCTTGATCAAAATCGCCGGTCTTGCCGAACCCGTACTCGAATCTTTCAACCTCAGCTTGCACGGAACCAAGATCATCAATCAATCATGCATCTCAACCGATTCAATTCGGCCTCCAGATCAGCGACCCGGTCCAGCAAGTCCAGTACCAGTCCGATACCAGCCCAGTTGATTCCCAGGTCGTCATGGAGCCGGCGGGCCCGGCCAATATCGTCTACAACTCCTGGACGGAAATAATATCTGTTTTTGACGAGAGTAGGCTCTATCAATCCTATTTCCACCAAACGCAGAATGAAGTCGGGATGCGCCTGACAGGTACGAGCCAGCTCCTCCAGACTCAACAAGCTGCTGCCCGAAGACTGCTTAATCATAAGCTGATATCGGTATTCCATTTGGACCCCTCCTTTAAGCCTGCCGTGGATTGAAAGTTGATATTCTTCCCAGTTCTTCCATAAGCTCCTTCTCCCGGTCAGTCAGCTTTGATGGCACTGCAACTTTTACTACCGCATAGAGATCCCCTTTACCGCCTTCACGCCTCGGCATTCCTTTTCCTTTCAGGCGCAGACGCTGCCCGGGCTGGACCCCCGGCGGAATCGTAAGATTTACCGGACCATCCATGGTCTTCATCTCCACCCTGCCGCCCAGTGCCGCTTCCCAGGGAGTGAGAACAATATCGGCACTCAAATCATTGCCGTTTATCTGAAATACCGGATGCGGTCTGATCAATATTCTCAAATACAAGTCTCCCGGAGGCCCTCCGCCAATCCCTGGTGATCCCTGTCCGGTCAGGCGCAGACGACTGCCCTCCACTGTTCCGGCCTTAATGTTTACCTTTATTTCCCTTCCTTGATGTTGAAAGGTGCGGCTGCCGCCGAAATATACATCCTCCAGCGTCAGTTCAATGTCTCCCTCCTGGTCAGAGCCCTTCATTACGAACCCCCCGGTGCCGGCACCCTGTGGTCCGGTCTTCTGGCGACGTCCCCGCCCAAAAAGGGTTTCGAAAAAATCACTGAACTGACCGCCGCTGCCTGAAAAATCAAATCCTTCCTGATCCCCAAAGTTGAAACCGCCGGTGCCCCACTCCGGCGGAGGAGAATAGTTTTCTCCCTGCCGCCAATTGGCCCCCAACTGGTCATATTGTTTTCTCTTTTCAGGGTCCTTGAGAACTTCGTAAGCTTCATTTATGGCCTTGAATTTCTTTTCTGCATCCGGTTCCTTATTCACATCAGGATGCATCTTGCGAGCCAATTTCCGATAAGCCGCCTGGACTTCTTTCTGGGTGGCGGTCTTAGCAATGCCGAGCGTCTTATAATAATCCTGAAAATCCAAGGTCTTCACCATCCTCTCGCCAATCGGCATTCTAGGTTCCAGTCAATTCCATCGTGCAGTCACGAGGAGGATACCGCATCTTGCTATACAAATCCGGTCTATTCCGTGAACTCCGCATCAATGGTGTTGTCATCGCTGGGAACCTCGGAAGCTGAGGAGGCTGAGTAGTTGGCCAAAGAGCTGAGCGCCTGAGTCAGATCTCCTATCAAGCCGCGCACTGAATCGATGGTACTCTCGCCGGCCAGTGATTTCCGGCCTTCTTCAATCAATTGTTCCGCATGCAACCGTTCATTGACCGGTACTTGGTCCCTTAGTTCATCCAGTTTCCGTTGCAGTTGGTACATGAGATTGTCGGCTTCATTTTTGGAGTCGGCCATTTCCCGGCGCCTGCGATCTTCTGCTGCAAATTTTTTCGCTTCTTCCACCATCCGTTCGATGTCGGCTTTGTCCAGGCTGGTGGACCCACTGATGGTTATTTTCTGGGCTTTGCCAGTAGACTTGTCACGGGCCGAAACGCTCAAAATGCCATTGGTATCAACATCAAAAGTCACCTCGATTTGCGGCATCCCCCTGGGAGCGGCCGAGATGCCATCCAAGCGGAAATGACCGATTTGGCGGTTATCCTTAGCCATCTCCCTTTCACCCTGCAGTACGACGATATCCACGGAAGGCTG
>CAZDND010000109.1:0-6023 GCA_964506825.1 uncultured Syntrophothermus sp. | reverse complement strand
CACTGCGTTCGCAACGCAGGGGTCGAGGGTTCGAATCCCTTCGCCTCCACCAAACACAAAGCTATTGATAGTAAAAAGGGCCGGATATCCGGCCCTTTTTCCAAAGAGGCTCAATTTGCGTTTTAGAGTGGTGGATTGTTTGCAGATGGCATATAATCAAGCAGGTTTCTTATGCCGTATCTATGGTTGACTTAGGTCCTTGGATAAGGACGATCACACGAAGTTCACCATTTAAAGATCGATATGGTTCCTGTTCGATAAGCACGGGTATGGATATCCCAAATCGGTACACGTTTCAGTTCATGATTTCGGATGGGGGAGTATAATGGCCGAATATAGACAGTACCCGATTGCCAAGGAAGGATGGTGCATCCTCGCTGCATTAGGCGCATTAGCCTGGCTGACTGAAATATTGTTTGGAATGTGGGTGATTATACCCCTGATTCTTCTATTATTCACTGCCTATTTTTTCAGAAATCCGGATCGGTCGATTCCAGATGGATTAGGGATTTATGTCTCTCCAGCCGATGGGACAGTGATGAAGATTGAATCTACATACGAAGCACGATATCTTAATGCTGATAGCCAAAAGGTCACGATATTTCTTAGTTTATTCAATGTCCACATCAATAGAAGTCCTGCCAAAGGCAGGGTTGAGTACATCGAAAAGGTCCCGGGAAAGTTTGTCCCCGCCAATAGAAGCGAAGCTGGTGACATCAATGCCAGGAATTACCTGGGGTTGGAAACTGAATATGGTAAAGTACTGGTTGCCCAGATAACGGGTCTGATAGCTCGCCGAATCGTATGTCGGGCACGTGTAGGAGATGTCCTTGACAGAGGTGATAGGTATGGACTTATCAGGTTTGGTTCATGCACGGAAGTATTTTTGCCCCACGATACGGAAATAGTGGTCTCACCAGGAGACAAGGTCAAGGGTGGAATAACGATACTTGGGAGGATTGCAGAATGATTTTCCTGCCCAGCGCATTGACGCTTTTTAATTTGTTCCTTGGGGTAGTATCCCTGATGTTTACATTCAATCACGAGTTGATGATTGCTGCCGTCTTTATTCTGATTGCGGGTATAATCGACACTATGGACGGCAGGGTGGCCAGAAAATTCAATGTATCCTCTGATTTTGGCAAGGAACTTGATTCGCTGGCTGACCTGGTTTCTTTCGGTGTAGCTCCGGCATTCCTGGTTTATGGTTTGATGGATGCTATGGGCATCTCTGGCATACAGGATGTGCTTACCATAGCCCTAACCATTATATTTGTTTTATGCGGCGCCTACAGGTTGGCAAGATTTAACGTGCTCCACATAGCTGACTACTTTGTGGGTGTTCCCATAACCTTTGGCGGTGGATTAGTCGCTTTGGCGGTTTTACTATTTAACTCAGCCAATGCTTGGTTTTTTATCCTGTTAATGTTCATTATTTCTTTCCTAATGATCAGCAAAATTAAAGTACCAAAATTCACTCCCGGCCAAAGAAAATAGTCAGGGTGTATTTGATTAGCAGGCATTTACCTCGATATTTTGATATGCATGGCACACAAAGCAGGATTTATAGGCTTTTAGTCGAAGAGGTCAAATAGACTTTGTCGCAAGGGAGGTAGTTTCAATGGTTCCCTGGCTTAAATATTTGCGGTTTTTAATAGTCGCGATTTTGTCAATGGCCATTTGTTTTTCAATCCCTGCCGCTGATTGCCAAGCTTCGACCGGTACTGTAACTGCGTCCGTTCTAAGTATCCGGCAGGAACCTTCGGTCGATTCTGTCCGCATTGGTTCCCTGCTTGAGGGAGCAGCGATTACCATTACCGAGCAAAAAGGAGAATGGATAAAAATACGTTTGTCCAGTGGTATGGTTGGGTGGGTGAATAGCAATTATGTTCGGCTCAGCAATTCGGGGACAGGCTCCGATATCAAGCAGCCTGTTGTTGCCCCAACCACTGTCAGCACTGAGGTTATTGCCCCTCCCATAGTTGTCATCGATGGACAAAAGGTAGCTTTCGACGTTCCGCCCATTATTGAAAACGGCCGTACTTTGGTGCCCTTGAGAGCTATCTTTGAAAAAATGGGAGCCAAGGTTTCCTGGAATGCTGACACAAGAACTGCCAGTGCGGTCAAGGGTGACACCACTGTGGTGGTTGCCATCGGTTCAAAATCACCCACAATAAATGGGGCAGAAAAAACTATTGACGTTCCTGCAGAAATCATAGATGGTCGAACCCTGGCGCCAATGCGCTTTGTATGCGAGGCATTTGGCGGCGCAGTTAGTTGGGCAGCGGATACCCGTACTGTGTCGGTGAAATCAAAATCTGATTCCAAGCCCGATTCCGAGGATGAGGACGTTAATGATAGGGTGGTCCAAGATATAACCTACAGTACCGTTACCGGCTCAGTAGTGAATCTTCGCAGCGGGCCCGGTACACAGTATGCCAAAATCGGATCAGTTTCGAGAGGAACCGGAGTATCAGTGCTGGACGATAACGATGGATGGTCCCACATTCGCTTGGCCGATGGATCTATGGCCTGGGTTCTTGGAACATTTTTGAAAAATGGACAGGCACCGGCAGCAGATCCTCCCTCAAATGTTATTACAACTCCCGAGCCGATTTTATCGGCGTCTGGAAATAAGGTGGAAGTAACCGGATCTACGGTGAATCTGCGCGAAGGCCCTGGAACCAACTATTTAACCAAGGGACAGGTCAATAAAGGAGACCAGTTGGAGCTGATAAGTGAGCAGGGTGGATGGTACAAAGTTCAGACATCCAGGGGAGCTGCATTTATAGCGGGTTGGCTGAGCCGATTGCTTGTTCCTGAAACTGCTCAGGCCGAAGAAGTTCCTTCGGTAAACGTATCCGGGGACTTGGTTGATGTCATCACGGATATACCAAATATTACCACCTATGTGCCGCCTGAAACCGCTGACATTTCTGAGGATGTTGACGTGGTTTATGAGCAGCCTTCCATTCCGAGGATCGTCATTGATGCTGGTCACGGCGGAGTGGATCCCGGCACACTTGGTATCAGCGGAAATAGCCGCGAAAAAATCTTCAATCTGGATATTGCAACAAAAGCCGCTACCTTGCTGGGCAGTAGGGGCTATGAGGTTGCCCTGACCAGGTATGATGATTCTTATGTAAGCCTTCAGAATAGGGTGGCAATCGCTAATTCATCGCCAGCGACTCTATTTGTCAGCATTCACTGCAATGCCAATGACAGCTCAGCAAAAAGGGGTACTACTGTCTACTACTACGTTGATAAGGCAATACCTGCTATGGTAGCTCAGGCTGCAGAACGTTCCCGTCTAGCGTCGGTTATGCAGCAGACATTGGTGGATCGATTAGGGCTGGGTAACGAAGGAGTACGCCAAAACAACTATTACGTTATCCGTTACACCAATATGCCGTCGATTTTGATTGAAACTGCTTATCTTTCCAATCCAACCGAGGAGGCTCTTCTAAACGACCCCGCTTTTCGGGATTTGGCAGCCGAAGCTATCACCGAAGGTATAATCAGATATCTGGGTGATTAGGATATCTCACCTCAGGGATATACGGTTATTCATGATCGGATAAGATTATAATCGCGTGAGAGATATTATGGTATTCACTACAAATCACACCCAAAAGCACAGGCAACAAGTGCTTGATTGCCTGCCTTAGGGATATCAAACCGCTAAAGGAGGTCAATATGGCAATCTATTCGTTTGAGGAAAAGGTTCCAAAAATAGGCAAGGACACCTTTGTTCATCCAGAGGCCGTAGTCATTGGCGATGTGGAACTTGGCGAGGGATGTTACATTGGGGCCTCTGCAGTTCTTAGGGCTGATAATGGGAAAATAGTTGTTGGTGACGGAACCAATATTCAAGACGGGGCGATAATACATGCAGAACCGGGTACTGTAGCCAATATCGGCAAGGGCAATCTGATTGGTCATAATGCAATGCTTCATGGGCCTTTGATCATGGGTGAGGACATAATGATTGGAATAAGTTCCACGGTACTTATGGGATGTGAAATCGGCGATGGAGCTATTATCGCCGCCGGAGCTTTGATCAAAAATAAATCCAAGATTCCACCTAAACGGATGATGGCTGGGGTACCGGCTGTAGAGGTCCGGGAAGTATCCGATGAAGTCGTAAATTTTACACGTATCGGCGTAAAAATTTATCAGGACTTGGCTGCA
This sequence comes from uncultured Syntrophothermus sp., assembly GCA_964506825.1. Classification (GTDB taxonomy): domain Bacteria; phylum Bacillota; class Syntrophomonadia; order Syntrophomonadales; family DTU052; genus JAAYDA01. The sequence goes on along the minus strand of CAZDND010000109.1, from coordinate 1,832 downwards.
CGTTCCTTATCAAGTATGAAGCGGATAGATTAGGATATACCAAATGCTGCGGCACTAGGATTGATGTTGGAAGGGGTCGTGAATGTTAAAAGTCGAATCTTATGATGATGTCAGTTTCGCCCTAGGCTACTCTTCCTTCTTGGGCAGTCCGTTGAAGGCTTGTTTTTATCTGGTGGATGGTTTGTTAATTGATACTGGGCCCAGGATAATGGCAAATGATAGTTTGCCGTATCTTGAGGAATCAAAAATCGAACAGGTTGCTTTAACCCATTTTCACGAGGATCATTGTGGGTTGTCCCATTGGTTGAACCAGAATAAATCAGCCTCCATATTCGTTCACCCTTGTGCAGTTCGATCCACCACTCAAAGAAAGCAACTGCCATGGCACAGACGAAAAAGCTGGGGTGTTCCTGAACCGTTTATTTCCAAGTCCATTCCGGATTCTTTGGAAACTAATCGACATATCTTTAAGATTATCGATACCCCCGGCCACTGCGAAGATCACGTAGTTTTGTGGGAAAAATCCTGCGGGTGGCTGTTTACTGGAGATTTGTATGTGAACAGCGCCCCTATTCAATGGGCACCATATGAATCCGCCGCAGATACTATACAATCTCTTAACCGTATCATGCAGCTGGATTTCGATACCTTGTTCTGCGGCCATGCCGGGGTCCGCAGCAACGGCAAACAGCTGATCCAAAATAAACTCGATTATTTGATTGACCTTCAGGATTCGGTAAGAACACTGGCACTGAAGGGCTGTCCCGCCAGAGAAATCGACCGACGTCTCTTCCCCAAGAAACCTTTCAGCACCTACCTGACTAAGGGGGAGTGGTCATCATACCACTTGGTGAGTTCAATGCTAAGGTCGATAAAAGATCCCGTCAGGTCCAGCCATGTTGGGTGATCCTTCCATACGCTGCGGTTGATATTGCTTGATGTGATTTGAATTATGTATTATTCCAATACTATGCGGTGTGAAAATTAGCCGCCAGGTAAGGTTTTTCTGAATGCCAGGTATTATAGCGCCCTCAGTATAGTTCATGGTAGACTTTTACCATGGTTATAAGTGCAGATAGAGTTCATATTATTGGAAGGGAAGCGATGTAATTGGATTTTCGATTAACAGCTGAGCAAGAACTGATCAAGAAAAATGCCCGCGAGTTTGCGGAACGGTATGTGGACCCGATTGCTGCTGAGATAGATGAGAACAGTCGGTTCCCAGCAGAAGTATTTACCAAGTTGGCGGAAATAGAATGGATGGGAATCCCTTATCCCCAGGAGTACGGAGGCTCCGGCGCCGATTATCTGACTTTTACCCTTGTAATAGAGGAGTTGTCCAAGTCTTGCGCCGCGACTGGGTTTACCCTTTCCTGTCATACAGCGTTGGCCAGCGGTCCCATCGCAAACTTTGGTTCAGAGGAACAGAAAAAGAAGTACTTGGTGCCATTGTGCAAGGGTGAACATATTGGAGCCTTTGCATTAACGGAACCCGGTGCAGGCACCGATGTTGGGGCAGGAACGACCAGCGCAGACCTGGAAGGTGACGAGTGGGTGCTGAATGGCACCAAAACCTTCACCTCAAATGGTCCCATAGCCAATACTTTTGTAGTCTTCGCAGTATCTGACAAAACTAAAGGTGCCCGAGGTTTGAGCGCCTTCATCGTCGAAGCAAACACCCCTGGTCTTAGTATCGGCACACATTTATATAAGATGGGAATCAGGGCCTCCCAGACTTCAGAAATTTATCTTAAGAATTGCCGGATCCCCAAGGAAAATTTATTGGGGCAGGAGGGGCAAGGCTTCAAAATTGCCATGCAGACTCTCGATAA
>CAZDND010000108.1:0-6025 GCA_964506825.1 uncultured Syntrophothermus sp. | reverse complement strand
GTTGCAAAATAGCCAAAGTGAAATATGGACGAAAAGTAAGACCATTGTGTCCATGCTGCTGAGTACATTGGGAGTTCTCATTTTCATGACAAGCTTTCAGCCATATGCTGCTTTTTTCACATTTGTATTTCTGATTATTAAGGGCGTATTGCTGATAAAACGCCAATGACACGAATCGTATCAACGGTGTGACGACTAGATTCTACCAAAATTGAGACTCTGTGATTAATGTGTTGTCAGGCATAGGCCAGCACAATACAAAAAGAATGGAGTCTCGAACATGAAAAAAAGAAATCAAATCAATTTTGCTATCGCTGGTGGTTTACTGATTCTGTTTATCCTCTTCACAGCATCACTCATGTGCATTGATGTGAAGGCCATCGGCCCGAATGGTTCTTCAGTTGGGCTTGCGACTATCAACAGATCAATCCAAAATATGTTGGACGTTCATGTGGTTCTTTACAAAGCCACCGACTGGTTGGGCCTCGTAGCGATTTTGATAGCACTGGGATTTGCAACTCTTGGACTGGTGCAACTTATTGAGAGGAAAAGCATCTTGTGTGTGGACAGCAGTATTCTTGCACTGGGCGTCTTTTATCTGCTTGTGATGTCCGCTTATTTGTTTTTTGAATTTAATATTGTGAATTACAGACCGGTGCTCATCAATAATACTCTGGAGGCTTCGTATCCTTCCTCTACAACCATGCTGGTGATGTGTATCGTGCCAACAGCCATGATGCAGTTTCATCGTCTCATTCAGAACAAAACAGTAAGAACCGTCATTTGTGTCCTTCTCGGCGTTTTTCTCATCGTGATGATTATTGGAAGGATGTTGTCAGGTGTTCATTGGTTCACGGATATATTGGGTGGCATTCTGTTGAGTTCAGCGCTCGTTATGCTTAAGGTGACAAGGGGACGGGGTTGTTGACACAAGGTGACAAGGGGACGGGGTTGTTGACATAAAATACCTCAAAATGTATATTGTGCCATAGAGGTGATAATTATGCCAAGAGCGCCAAGGACAAAAAGTGAAAGTGGTATATACCACATAATCATGAGAGGGATAAATCATCAAAACCTATTCGAAGATGATGAGGATATTGATAAGTTTCTTCAAACATTACAAAGGTACCGGAAGATTTGTGAATACCAACTATTTGCTTATTGTCTAATGGGCAATCACATACATCTACTTCTAAGGGAAAATAAGGAACCTTTAGAAACTGTGATGAGAAGGATTTGCGGCAGCTATGTATTATGGTATAACAAAAAATATTTCCGAAATGGATATTTATTTCAGGATCGATTTAAAAGCGAGCCAGTCGAAGATGATTCATATTTCTTAACAGTGCTTCGGTATATCATACAGAATCCTGTAAAAGCAGGCATAGCTAAGAAGGTAGAAAACTATTTATGGACAAATTACACTGATTACATTTTAGGAAGTAATCAGTCAGATACCGAATTTGCGCTTGATATTTTTAATTCCGACAAAGACAAAGCGGTAATGGGATTTATTGAATACATGCATATTGAGAATGATGATGAGTGTCTGGAAATTCGTGAAATACGCCAAATGGCAGATAATGATGCCAGCAAATTAATCAAAGATCACTGCAAAGTTGGACATGGTATGGACTTACAAAAATTAGATATGAAAATAAGAAATGCATATTTAAAAGAACTGAAGGAGGAATATGGCTTATCGATTAGGCAACTTGAGAGGTTAACAGGAATTAGCAGGGGGATAATTCAAAGGGCGTAGTGTGACAATGACCCCGTCCCCTTGACACAAAGAAAAAATGGCTTTTGCAATAACCCCGATCTTATGACGCAATGTGATGGAAGTATTGTAGATTTTCGAAAACCATTTACTGATACCAAATAGTTGTGGGTCGTCAAAGATCCAGAAGGAGTAAGAATGAACAAAAGACTGAAACAAGCTCTTGTTGGCGGAGCTTTACTAGGACTTGTTTGTGTCGTGGGAGCTTACATCCGCTCAGGTTCAACCGCTTCATCCGGTTTTATATTTTCACTATGGTACAATCGTGTCATTATCGGTCTGGCCGTGGGAGCTCCCTGGAAGGCTGCCAGTACAAGCAGGGCTCTGATTCGTGGTGGGCTTCTGGGACTTCTGGTGTCCTTCGCCTTCTACAGTTCCACCGGATTTCAAGATCCTATCAGCTTTGTGGCTGGTATTTTGTATGGAGTGATTCTGGAGGGGTGGCTCAGTCTTTCTGAAAAATAAGGCGGTTTTCCATTTATGGGAACCGATGCTATGAATAATGAGCCAAGCTTTGTCCAACTGAATGGCAGCGGGCTATTCATAAGGTGTCAAACAATGGACCAAGGTATAGAAAGGATGTAGATGTGGTATGTTTGATATCCGAAAGATTCAGGAACAGGTGATTCACGGGGCAGTAAAAAGTGCCAGCAATGATGAAACAGCAAGCGAAATAGTATACGGGAAAGATGGAATGGCTGGAACAGAGACCGATCCAATTTGGGTGAAGGCAACCATGCACCGATTGGAAAACCATTTCGACAAACTGACTGTGAATCAGATAAGAAGCAACTGCCAATGTGGATATGGCATGGATGAAAGATTAACGCTGGTGAAAGAGCTAGTTGAAGCTTCATCAAATATGGAGCAACTCGGCAATTCGGAACGAGCCAAAGCCGCGGGACTCTTTTACTCAGATGGCGGACTATATCTGCAATTTCCTTATTGCCCCTGTCCAATGCTTGCAGAGGTTGATAGGTTGGATAGTGACACCTGGTGTCAGTGTACGACCGGCTACAGTAAAGTCCTTTTTGAAAAAGCCTTTGACTGTGAAGTTGATGTGGAGTTGCTGAAAAGCGTAAAGATGGGAGATGAGAGGTGTCTCATGAAGATCATTCCACAGGGTAATATCTGGTGAGACCCAGAGAAAGCTTTATTATGAAATAGAAGGATTGGAAAGACATTAGCCAATCTCATTTGCTTAATTAATTTGGCAGACATTCTAACTGTGGAACCAGGAAAGGAAAATGACTGTGAGAATCGGCTATGCATGCCTGGCGGTTGGTGTTTTAGGAACTGGTCAGAAAACTGTAAAGCAGCAAAATGCTACGGATGAAAAACTGGTTGAGATCATTGGTAAAAATCTGGATTCCCTGGATAAGATTCTGGATTACAACCAGGAGAATGACATCAGGTTATTCCGAATCAGCTCGGACTTGATCCCATTTGGATCCAGCCCGGTCAACCGGCTTCTCTGGTGGGATATCTTTAAAGATATATTTCTTGCTCTGGGTGAGAAAATAAAGAGACAACAAACAAGGGTTTCTATGCATCCAGGGCAATACACGCTCCTCAACTCCACCCGGGAGGAGGTTGTGGAAAGGGCAATAACTGATCTGACTTATCATGGTCGGGTATTAGAAGCCATGGGATTGGATGAGGCCCATAAAATAATCCTGCACATCGGAGGAGCATATGGGAATAAGCAGGAGGCAGCTGACAGATTTATAAGTAAATATCATGAGTTGGATCCAGAGATAAAGAAACGATTGGTTATCGAAAACGATGACCGGTCCTTCACGGTCGAAGATGTGCTGGAAATCAGCGTGGAGACCGGAGCCCCCGTGGTTTTTGACAACCTGCACCACCAAGTGAATCCGCCTGACACCGAAAAATCGGTACTAGAATGGATTACGGCCTGTAAACAGACCTGGAAGCTTCAGGATGGTCCTCAGAAAATACATTATTCGCAGCAGGATCTGTCCAAGAGGCCGGGTGCTCACTCTTCCACTATCCGCATCAGGGAATTTCTTAACTTCCATAAGCAATTAGGAAGTGAAGATCCAGACATCATGTTGGAAGTGAAGGATAAAAATCTTTCGGCGGTGAAGTGCATCAACTGTACTTTGAACCATCCAAAGATCGAGAAACTGGAAGTGGAGTGGAGCCGTTATAAATATAATGTGCTGGAATCTTCCCCGGAGATATATCTGCAGATACGGGCACTCTTAAAAGATAAGGCTCAGTATCCTGCACTGGAATTTTATGAATTAATAGAAAGAAGCCTGCAGGAAGAGGTTAGTAAAGGGAACGTCGTGAATGCCCTGCAGCATGTGTGGGGATATTTCAAAAAGACTGCATCATCTGGAGAAAAAGAAAGGTTTTTTGGTTTGCTGGAAGGGTTTCAAGCCAATAGTGTTTCTGGAGACACCATTAGGAATTATCTTTGGAAACTAGCATTGAAACAGGAACAGGAATATTTGTTGAAATCTTACTATCTGCAAAATTTACATCTATGAATTTCGCACCAGCAAGCTGCTATTTGCTATCCTGCAATGAAGGGCATTGATGAGCTGAGGTGATACCTGGTGCATGGTGAGGATTTGGTGGGAATATATTTTAGCAAGAAGCCAGAGCTTAGGCCATTATTTGATGCCTTGGCCCAGAAGATATCGAATATTTATCCGGATACGGTGGTGAAGGTTCAGAAGACACAAATATCCTTTTGTGGTCCTAAACCGTTTTGCTGGGCCTGGATTCCAATTCGCAACGGAATTAAAGGACGTCCGGAGCAATATCTGATTGTCTCGTTCGGACTGAACCGCGAAATAATTCACCCTCGCCTGATCGATACTGCTCAGCCCTATCCTAATCGCTGGACCCACCATACGATCATAAGCAATAGTGACGACATTGATGCGCAACTTATGGGATGGATAGGTCAAGCACATTGTTGGAAAAATGTCCCAGCTGTTGGCGATTAGAGCCTACATGACGACCTCCCCGGGGGTTGTGTCTTGATTAGATGTTCAAAACCCCTCATTTCTGATTCTTATATCGGCACCCCAAGTATTGCCGACGATTACAAGCATTTGATGTCGTTGACTAACATATTTACGTTTTCCTCTTTGGTTGCCCAACTGGTGCAAAAACGTACGGCAGAGTGTTGCTCATCTATTCTGGCCCATGGCTGAAACGAGTATTTAATCGACAATGATGCGATGACATCCTCGGGTAAGATTGGAAATTGCTGATTAGTGGTGGAGTTATATAAGAAAGAATAGCCTTTTTCTGCAAAAGCATTTCGGATCAGCATCGCCATTTTCACGGCATGATCCGCGATTTCGAAATATAGACCGTCTTTAAAGAGTGTTTCAAACTGGATGCCCAATAATCTTCCCTTTGCCAACATACCGCCTCTCTGTTTGATATGATACCGGAAGTCCTTTTTCAGGCGGTCATTCGATATAACCACGGCCTCGCCAAAAAGAGCCCCCACTTTAGTGCCACCAATGTAGAAAACATCGCATAGTTGCGCCAAATCCGCGAGGTTCAGATCATTGCCCTCGGCAGCCAGAGCATAGCCCAATCTCGCTCCATCCAGGAAGAGAGGCAGCGAACATTCCTGGCAGACCAAACTGAGTTCTTCCAGCTCCTTCTTCGTATAGGTGGTCCCATTTTCGGTAGGGTGAGAAATATACACCATACCAGGCTGAACCACATGCTCGTGATCCGGATCAACCCAATGGAGGTCGTAGGCAGTTCTAACCTGGGAAGCCGTGATTTTACCGTCGGGACTGTCGATGACAATAACTTTATGTCCGGTAGCTTCGATTGCTCCTGTTTCATGGGCATTAATGTGGCCGGAATGAGCCGAAATAACTCCCTGATGAGGTCGGAGGATCGATGCAATTACGGTGGTATTGGTCTGGGTTCCCCCAACCAGGAAATGGACGTCTACATTTTCATTGCTGCACAGTTTTCTAATGTAAGCACGAGCATTGTCGCAATGGATATCCTTACCGTATCCCGGGGTTTGTTCCTCATTGGTGGCAACCAAATGTTGCAGAATCCGAACATGGGTTCCTTCTGTATAATCACTCTCAAATCTGATCATATTTCGCTCTCCTTTGAGTGGGTTGAATTTCAAGCTCCGATGGACAATAATTTTTGACCATCTATTCTCGGCCTGTAATTGGTACGGGTTCATTGAAAATTTTACATCCAATAAAGGTATTCTAC
>CAZDND010000107.1:0-6093 GCA_964506825.1 uncultured Syntrophothermus sp. | reverse complement strand
CAATATTGAACTGGCAATTCAGCAATGTAATCCGTATGGGGTTGATATCAGCAGCGGGGTGGAAACCGACGGTGTGAAAGATGAGGATAAGATCAGGCAGATCATCCAATCAGTAAGGAGTATGGAAGACAAGAAGGAGGCAACGGAAAGTGATATTTGTACATAAATCAGTGGATAACCGGCGCAACATCCGACAGTTTCCTATAAAAAATGAACCCTTAGGATTCTATACGGCGGAGTGCATTTGAGGGTAAAAAGACGCAGTCTGCCTGAACCGAATCCAGGGTTTTCGCAAAGACGACCTTTTGGCCCCTGACTGGCAAAATATGAGCAGACGATGCAGACGAAATCGTTTTGACATTCCATGGCAGCAGCATTTCCGGCAGAAAAAACCCTGATAGTGCGGGCAGAAAAGCGAATTCGATGGGATATTATGATATTATGAGTATACTAATTTATCGAGGGAGAAATGCGGAGTGGATATAGAAAAAAGACGCAGCAAACTGGAGGAATTAAAGCAAACCTATCCTCAGAAATTCACCACCGAATATCGGGTATTCAGAAACATTCAGCGGGGTAACAAGATATTTATCGGGACTGGAACCGGGGAACCCAGATATGTCGTAAGATCGTTGATGGAGTACCTGGACAACAATCCTGCGGCCTTCTTTGATGTTGAAATCTATTATGTGTGGACTCTCCATGAAGACAGCCATTATTTTTATGAAAAATACAAAAATAATTTTAGAATCAACTCCTTTTTTATCGGGGATCCCAACCGGGATGCTATCAATAAGGGAGACGCAGACTACACCCCGGTTTTTACCTCCAAAATACCGAAGCTTTTCGAACGCAAATACTTTCCCATCGATATAGCTCTGATCCAGACATCATTGCCGGATGAACACGGCTATTTCAACTTGGGGGTCAACGTTGATATTGTCAAAGGGGCCGTAGAGAACGCCAACTTGGTTATAGTGCAGGTTAATGCGAATATGCCCAATGTACACGGAGATGGTTTTATCCATATCAGTGATGTTGACTTCGTGATTTCCTATGACGAACCCCTGCCGGAGTACGAACCGGGGAAGGAAAACGAGGACGCACTGCAAATCGGCAGAAATGTAGCCCGACTCATCCAGGACGGAGACACCATACAGGTAGGGTATGGGGGTATACCCGCCGCGGTAATGCCCTGCCTCAGCAATAAGAAACATCTGGGCGTGCATACAGAGCTGTTGACTGACGGCATTGTTGAGCTGATGAAAAACGGGGCGGTCGACAACAGCAAAAAAAGCGTGAATAAGGGCAAAACCATAGGATCGTACTGTTTGGGGAAACAATCGACCTATTCCTACCTTAACAATAACCCCGCGATAGAGCTCCGAAGGCTTGATTATGTAACCGATCTTATGACAATTGCCATGAATGACCACATGGTTGCGATCAATTCCGTGTTGCAAATTGACCTGACGGGGCAGGCCACCGCTGAATCCCTGGGCAATGTCTATTACAGCGGCATTACCGGATTTGCCAATTTTATGAGGGCTGCGCCCCTGGCTCATAGGGGAAAAACGATCATCGCCATGAAATCTACCGCCAGGAATGGGGAGATATCCAAAATAGTACCCAATCTCCTGGAGGGGTCCGGGGTTAGTGTGCATAGGGGCGACGTCCAATATGTGGTGACGGAATATGGCATAGCCTACCTGCAGGGCAAGAATCTGCGGGAAAGAGCGATGGAATTGATCTCGATAGCCCACCCCAAATTCAGGCCCTGGCTTATTCAAGAGGCCAAAGAACGCAACCTGATTTATAAGGATCAGAAATTCATTCCGGGCCCCAGAGGCAAATATATGGAAGAATACGAGGTTCATAAGACTACCAAAACCGGCCTGGATATCTTGCTGCGGCCGATCCGAATCAGTGATGAATCCCGGCTGAAGGATTTCTTTAATTCCCTTTCCGAATGGAGTCTCTATACCAGGTTTTTTGTCGCCCGTTCATTTGTCTCCCATGAAAGTATCCAGGACATAATTGCCGTGGATAATGCCAAGGGCGTGTCGATTCTGGCGGTAATTCAACAGGATGAAAATGAAAAAGTAATCGGTATGGGACAGTATTCCATGAACGATAATGACTATTCAGCGGAACTCAGTTTTGCCACCAGTGATGACTACCAGAACAATGGTATTACCTGGATCCTGCTGGAACATTTGACGTACCTGGCCCTGAAAAACGGGGTCTTAAGTTTCACGGCCACCGTAATGATGCAAAACTCGTCCATGAGCCATGTGTTCAAAAAAGCGGGCTTTGTCCATAAGAATACAGAACCCGGAGTTATCGAATATGAAAAGGTTTTGAGAATCTAAGACAACCTTCCAGTAAAAAAAGGCTTTCCCCGCAATGCCAGCGGCAAAATCATAATAAAGGCAAGGGGTAATCCGTTTGGAATTGAAGTTTTGATCAGAAATAACCGGAAAGCACTGGGGCTTCCCGGTTATTTATTTGAATAGGATTCGGATCCGGGGCTTTGAATTGCTCGCTGATTCATCCTCGCCGGGCAGCAAGATTTTAATACCCATCCCAGGATTAATGGGCCGGACGGGGCTTGTCTGCCCCCCGAAAATAGGTGTTCCACAAAGCGCTATGATATTATTAATACACGGAATTATCGAGGGAGAAATGCGGAGTGGATATAGAAAAAAGACGCAGCAAACTGGAGGAATTAAAGCAAACCTATCCTCAGAAATTCACCACCGAATATCGGGTATTCAGAAACATTCAGCGGGGTAACAAGATATTTATCGGGACTGGAACCGGGGAACCCAGATATGTCGTAAGATCGTTGATGGAGTACCTGGACAACAATCCTGCGGCCTTCTTTGATGTTGAAATCTATTATGTGTGGACTCTCCATGAAGACAGCCATTATTTTTATGAAAAATACAAAAATAATTTTAGAATCAACTCCTTTTTTATCGGGGATCCCAACCGGGATGCTATCAATAAGGGAGACGCAGACTACACCCCGGTTTTTACCTCCAAAATACCGAAGCTTTTCGAACGCAAATACTTTCCCATCGATATAGCTCTGATCCAGACATCATTGCCGGATGAACACGGCTATTTCAACTTGGGGGTCAACGTTGATATTGTCAAAGGGGCCGTAGAGAACGCCAACTTGGTTATAGTGCAGGTTAATGCGAATATGCCCAATGTACACGGAGATGGTTTTATCCATATCAGTGATGTTGACTTCGTGATTTCCTATGACGAACCCCTGCCGGAGTACGAACCGGGGAAGGAAAACGAGGACGCACTGCAAATCGGCAGAAATGTAGCCCGACTCATCCAGGACGGAGACACCATACAGGTAGGGTATGGGGGTATACCCGCCGCGGTAATGCCCTGCCTCAGCAATAAGAAACATCTGGGCGTGCATACAGAGCTGTTGACTGACGGCATTGTTGAGCTGATGAAAAACGGGGCGGTCGACAACAGCAAAAAAAGCGTGAATAAGGGCAAAACCATAGGATCGTACTGTTTGGGGAAACAATCGACCTATTCCTACCTTAACAATAACCCCGCGATAGAGCTCCGAAGGCTTGATTATGTAACCGATCTTATGACAATTGCCATGAATGACCACATGGTTGCGATCAATTCCGTGTTGCAAATTGACCTGACGGGGCAGGCCACCGCTGAATCCCTGGGCAATGTCTATTACAGCGGCATTACCGGATTTGCCAATTTTATGAGGGCTGCGCCCCTGGCTCATAGGGGAAAAACGATCATCGCCATGAAATCTACCGCCAGGAATGGGGAGATATCCAAAATAGTACCCAATCTCCTGGAGGGGTCCGGGGTTAGTGTGCATAGGGGCGACGTCCAATATGTGGTGACGGAATATGGCATAGCCTACCTGCAGGGCAAGAATCTGCGGGAAAGAGCGATGGAATTGATCTCGATAGCCCACCCCAAATTCAGGCCCTGGCTTATTCAAGAGGCCAAAGAACGCAACCTGATTTATAAGGATCAGAAATTCATTCCGGGCCCCAGAGGCAAATATATGGAAGAATACGAGGTTCATAAGACTACCAAAACCGGCCTGGATATCTTGCTGCGGCCGATCCGAATCAGTGATGAATCCCGGCTGAAGGATTTCTTTAATTCCCTTTCCGAATGGAGTCTCTATACCAGGTTTTTTGTCGCCCGTTCATTTGTCTCCCATGAAAGTATCCAGGACATAATTGCCGTGGATAATGCCAAGGGCGTGTCGATTCTGGCGGTAATTCAACAGGATGAAAATGAAAAAGTAATCGGTATGGGACAGTATTCCATGAACGATAATGACTATTCGGCCGATCTCAGCTTTGCCACCAGTGATGACTACCAGAACAATGGTATTACCTGGGTCCTGCTGGAACATCTGACGTACCTGGCCCTGAAAAACGGGGTCCAAAGTTTTACGGCTTCTGTCATGGGAGGAAACTCGTCCATGGTTCATGTGTTCAAAAAAGCAGGGTTTGTTCATAAAGCCATTGAACATGCAACGTTTGAATTTGAAAAGGTTTTGAGAATCTAGGACACCCTTCCAGTAACGAGAAGTTCCCCATGTTCAATTAATAAAGTTGCATCCTATTAATCATCGTATCCTCTCATTCCGCTGGCCATCGGTCACAACCCGACACAGAAAAGACTCGGGGACTCGGACTCCCCGTCAAATCTCGAAGTGAAATCGCTCCACCACCGTTTTAGTATTGCTGCTTTAGATGATCCGTTCCCGATAAGTAGGGAAATGCTTGGGTTTATCAGCCAAGGGTTTGATTTTGGGAAATGAATCCGAAGGAGGTAAGCAAATGCAGTATAGAAAATTTGGCAAACTGGATTGGAAGCCGTCTGCACTAGGCTTCGGATGCATGAGACTGCCGACCATGGAGAGGAATTCCATGAGCAGCCCGGTCAATGAAGACGAATCTATCAGGATGATTCGTTATGCCATAGATGAGGGGGTCAATTATCTAGACACCGCCTATGTATACCACAGCGGCCAGAGTGAGAAGGTATTGGGAAAGGCTTTGCAGGGCGGTTACCGGGAACGGGTTAAAATAGCTACCAAATCTCCCATGATGATAATTAGGACGGCGGACGATTATGACCGGATATTGGATGAACAGTTGGAAAAACTGGGGGTGGATATTATCGATTTCTACCTGTTCCACGGACTTTCCAAAGCCACCTGGGAAATGGTCAAGGACCACCATCTGCTCGAAAGAGCCGAAGCAGCTCGGCAAGCTGGGAAAATCGGCCATATTGGCTTTTCTTTCCATGATCAATTTGAAGTATTTGAGGACATCATCAATGGGTATGACAGCTGGGACTTCTGTCAGATCCAGTACAACTATATGGATACTGAAAATCAGGCAGGTACCAGAGGCCTTCGGCTGGCAGCTGCCAAGGGGCTGGGTGTCGTAGTAATGGAACCGCTGCTGGGAGGCAAGCTGGCCAATCCCCCCGAGGTGATAAAAAGGCAGCTTGAGGATGCGCACTTCGAGGGTACAGCTACTGATTTGGCCCTGCAGTGGTTGTGGAGCCAGCCAGAAGTATCGGTGGTCTTAAGCGGAATGACCCAAATGGAGCAGGTTGTGGGCAATATCCTATCCGCAGATCGGTCCAGGACAAGACCGCTTTCGAATACAGACCTGGAATTGATCAGGAAAATCAGAACTGTCTATGAAGAAAGGACTGCCATTCCATGCACAGCCTGCGGATACTGCATGCCCTGCCCAAACTTGGTCAATATACCGATGAATATCAAATTCTATAATGATGGAGTAATGTACGACTGTTTTGATGAGTCACAAAGAACCTACCGGCTGTTACTTAAGCCTGAATTCAGGGCCAGCGCCTGTACTGCATGCATGGTCTGCGAAGAAAAATGCCCTCAGCAGATTCCTATCAGCGAATGGATGCCGAAGATCCAAGAAAAATTTGAATAAATGCCACCCGTCCATGCTTGGGGAAAGACCCTGGGGGTCCAAAGACATATGACGCCCTGACTGGAGGTATGGTGGCTTATTCTGACCCTGT
>CAZDND010000106.1:0-6149 GCA_964506825.1 uncultured Syntrophothermus sp. | reverse complement strand
TAGATAGTAATTCCTGCATCTCCCAATCGATCGCAAGCGGTTGGGGGGGGCAGAGGATTAGTAATGAATGCTTTACACCCTTCTATTTGCCGAACATAATTCCCAGATCTCACCATGTCACTCCGTTCCTATATTCAGATAAACGAATAAGAAGCATCGCTCAACTCCTTATTTCCAAAAACATCATATTTTGAAAATAACATACTACTTATTGTCTGTAGAGAAAATAAAAAACTTGTAAATTAGTGCCCAACTTAAAACGTAGATACGCCACAAAACAATATAATAGGGGACATAGCGAAATATTTCCCCATTCCACGATGTAGTTGTATTGTTTTTCCAAAAAACCGGGTGGCAGATTCGAACCGCCGACCTGCTGATTGCGAATCAGCTGGTCTGTTTTCCCTTGAGCAGATTTCTGCCTCAATAGTAAGCGTATACTCTATCTTCATTTTCCTTGACGGTCAGGACGATGCTGAGGTTGCCGTTGCGGCAGCGCAGTTCATCCAAAAAGTCTTTTTGACTCAGGGACTGTTTCAAATTGATGTTGTAGGCCACTTCAAACAGGGTACCAAAATTACTGGTCTTGACCCGTTTCAGAGTCCAGGAATTAGCATAAGTATCCAGCACCTCATCGAACAGCCCCTGATAGTTCAGGTCTTCGGGGACTGTAATCTTCAGCTGCATGGCATCGGCATCCGGTCGAGCAAAATTACCATGATGGAGAATGAGCAAGCAGGCACTGATGATGGCGGCGAATATGGCCCCGTAGGCTATATAGCCCATCCCGCAGGCCAGACCGGTAGACAGGGCAAACAATACATAGGCGATATCCTTGGGCTCACCCGGCGCGCTGCGGAAGCGGACCAGGCTGAAAGCGCCGGCCAGACTGAAAGCCCGGGCCACATTGTTGCCGATCAACATAATGATGACCGAAATGATGGCCGGCAGCATTATCATGGTCATCGTAAAGCCGGCTGAATATCCTTCCTTTTTGTGGGTGTGGATATAAACCAGACTGATCATCAGGCCTAACAGCAGCGCTGATCCCAATCCCCCCAGCGCGCTGGTTAGAGTCAGGGTTTCACCATTTGTAGTTGCGAGCAGCGATTCCAACATTATTCAAACCTCATTTCATGCTATATCCTATTAGAAACCGACACTGAGCCGGTCGGGAAATTCAGTCAACTGGGGATTAAACCCCCGCTGGCTGGGCAGAAAAACCAGGGTCCGACCAGGCGTCCCGGCCTGGGCCTGGGTTTGGGCCTGACAAAACTGCTGGTATTCACGACCGTATTTGGAAAAACTGGTCGGGTAGATTTTGAGCTGGGAACAGAGCCGGGCCAGCCATATGGGCACCGCCGCAGCGAATTTTACCTCCATTAACCTCAGCCCTTCGTCAATGAGCCGCTGGCCTTGACCCGCCCGGGCCTCATCGGCGTCTCGGCAGGTGAGGATATCATAATCGAAGGTCATCCGGAAATCCTTATCCTCCCGACCGACAAAGGCCAGCCGTTTGTAATAGATGTAGGCTGCTGCTCCCACCTGGTGCTGGCCCAGGAAAAACTCGATTTCCCTGGCGACCTGCTCATTCATATAGTCAGCCGTACTGGGCCGTTGACCCGAGGCCACAAAATCCCAGGCCTGCTGGTAGGTTAAGGCCATCCGCCGCTTATTGACCACCCCCCCAATCTTCTTTTTTAACTCCAAAAATACCTTATCCTCGGGAGAGGTGGGAATCTTATAGCTTCTCATGCGGAGTTTTTCCTTATAATAGGGTTTAGAGAGTGATTGTCTGATCAGGTAATGGTCGGGAGTATCGTAATAGAGGTTGTAAATGTTATATTCCCGTCCGTTGCGGCAAAAGGCATCAGGCTGCAGGTACTCCTCCAGTTGGGGAAGCAGCGCCTCGAACTGGGCGGGCTTCAGCATGAATTTCATTTCCTGGCGCTGAAATGTTGCAATCATTGATTCTTGCCTCCTCGAATCGGGTTGCGTTTCTGGTTGGTCACTATTTTAAGTCATCAAGCTTAAATTGCTCTTAAACTGACCCTTCAGACTAATTTAAGGTTGGGGTTGTATGTTTAGGTTGCACCAATACCAATTGTAGTCCCGGGGTGAAATCTTTTAATAATGAGTGGGTGGATAGCAAATGAGGATTCTGGTAGTTGAAGACGAGATCCGCCTGGCGGACTCCCTAAAGCAGATTATCAGCGAACAGCAGTATAGCGTGGACGTAGTCCATGACGGTGAAGCCGGTTACGACTGCGCCATGAGCGGCATCTATGATGTCATCATCCTGGATGTCATGCTGCCCAAGTTAAATGGTTTCGAGCTGGTCCGGCAAATGAGGGCCCACCACGAGAAAACCCCGGTCATTCTCCTGACGGCCAAAGATGAGATCGCCGACAAGGTTAAGGGGCTGGATTGCGGAGCGGATGATTACCTGACCAAACCATTTGCGCCCGAGGAGCTCCTGGCCCGGGTGCGGGCCCTGTCCCGGCGCCAGGGAGAGATTATACCCAATGAGCTCGGCTACGGGGATCTTACCCTGAACCAGTCCACCAACACCCTGTTCTGTAAACATAAATCCGTACATCTGGGCTTGAAAGAGTTTGAAGTGCTGCGCCTGTTGATGTCCAACCCCAATGGGGTGGTACCCAAAGAAGAGCTGCTTACCAAGGTCTGGGGTGCCGATTCGGATGCTGAAGACAACAATGTTGAAGTGTATATATCGTTTCTAAGAAAGAAGATCTTCTTTTTGGATTCCAAGGTGACTATCGAAACCGTGCGCAAGCTGGGATATCATCTGGGAGGAAACCATGATTAACCGACTCAAAATCAATTTGATTGCCATCAACATGGCCCTGGTGACCATCGTGCTGTTCGTCACCTTTGTGGCGGTCTATGCCTCCACCAATGAACAGATCAGCCGCGATACCCAGCGGGCTTTGCTGCAAACCCTGAACGAACGTGAGGTCAGGATACCTCCGAAAATTGAGATAGGCGGGCCAATGCCCCATCCCGGAACTGGCGAGGCCAAACCGCCCGCCTATATTACCACCTTCGCTGTGCAGTTGGATGATTCCCATAAGATAACCAAAATATTCGCCGAAAATATCTCCATAGTCGATCAAGTAGTATTGGACCAGATGATCGCCGCTTGCCTGGCCAGCGACCACACCTCCGGAGTTGTGGCGGATGGTGATTTCCGGTTCCTTCGAACTGAAAATGAGCTGGGAACCAAGATCGCTTTTGCCGACCGCAGCGAAGAGATCCACCGCCTGACGGCTCTGCTGCGGACCTCGGGTCTGGTGGGCCTGGGCAGTCTGACCGCCTTTTTCCTTATTAGTCTGTTTCTGGCCCAATGGGCGGTCAAGCCCATCGCCAAGTCCTGGGAGCAGCAGAGCCAGTTTGTGGCCGATGCCTCCCACGAGTTGAAGACCCCTCTGACCACCATCCTGGCCAACACCGATATCCTGCTGGCTAATCCAGATAAAACCGTGGCTGAGCAGCGTAAATGGATCGGCTATATTCAAACCGAAGCTGAACGCATGAGTTCGCTGGTCAACAACCTGCTCTTCCTGGCTAAAACCGATGACAACCAGGATAAGCTGGAGCTCAGCCAAGTCAATTTCAGCGATACGGTCTGGAGCTCGATCCTGCCCATTGAATCGGTGGCCTATGAGCAGGGCAAACGAATCGAGAACCGCATCGGAAAAGAAATCATTTTAAATGGTGACGCCAACAAACTTAAACAGCTGGTCCTCATCCTGCTGGACAACGCCATCAAATATACCCTGCCCCAGGGCCTGATCACCGTAACTTTGGCCCAGGAAACCGATCGGGTCCTGCTTACGGTCAACAATACCGGTGAACCTATCCCCGCCGCCCAGTTGGAACATATCTTTGAACGCTTCTACCGGGCCGACGAGTCGCGCAGCCGGGTCGAAGGGGGCTATGGGCTGGGGCTGGCTATCGCCGCAGCTATCGTCACTGCCCATCAAGGCAAAATTGCGGTGACCAGCAACGCCGCCGATGGGACCACCTTTACCGTAACCTTGCCCCAAACCAAAAAATGAAGAAGCCCGGGAGCCATGAGTGACCCGACGTTAGGACCGGCATCTACGCCAGATGCCGGTCCTCTGCTGTTTAGTGGGCCAATATTGGTTTTCTCGCTCGGCCTCTCGGGTCCTTAAATTAGTCTGAAGTTACCGTTTCAGACTAATTTAAGCCTGGTTCGGCATAATATGGACATCCGCCAGAACTGTTCAGATAGGAGGTTGTTAGAGGTGAAAAGCAGGATGTTCCCTAATTCTCAGAGCCTCCTCCTCATTCAGTGCTGTAGAAATCGGCAGATATCGGCGGCCCAGATTGAGTACCAGCAGATATTCGCCGCCAACTGATGCAAATGTTACCTCGAGATTATTTGCTACGGGGATGAAGTTCGAGATGCTGACAGTCAACACCATACAACAATAATGAGGAGTGAACTGAAATGATTCGCAAACATCTCAAGTACTGGGCCTGCTCAGCGGCCCTGCTGATGGCAGTATCCGGTTTGGCAGGATGCGCAAATGCCGGCACCCCTACGGAATCAGCCGTCAATACGACTGCCGCGGCCTCCGAACTGTTCGCCAAACTGGCGGAATACAGCAACGAAGACCTGGACGCCAGTTGGGACACAGCCACGGCTACCCAAATTGCCCTGCAGGGGAAATCCGCGGTAATAAACGGTTCGGGAGCTTCAGTTGCCAACAGCACCGTCACCATCACCAAACCCGGCACCTATGTCTTGAGCGGCACCCTGACCGACGGTCAGATCATCGTCGCCGCCGGTGCCAAAGACCAGGTCCGCCTGGTGCTGAATGGGGTGACCCTGGCTTCTTCCCACAGCGCGCCCATCTACACCCAACAAGCCGGCAAGACCATAATCACCCTGGCCGCCGGCACCACTAACCGGGTCAGCGATGGATCCAGTTATGAGGATCCCGCGGTCGAGGATGAACCCGACGCAGCCATATTCAGCACCAGCGACCTGACCATCAATGGCACCGGTGCCCTGACCGTGATTGCCAATTACCACAATGGCATTGGAACCAAGGACGACCTGGTCATCACTGGCGGCACCATCACCGTAACCGCGGTCAATGACGGGCTGCGGGGACGGGATTCGGTGGCCGTCCAAGGCGGCAACCTGACCATCCAGGCCCGGGGCGACGGCATCCAGGCTAATAATGATGAAGATGCTGATAAGGGCTGGATCTCCCTGGATGAGGGCACCTTCAATATCACCGCCGACCAGGATGCTATCCAGGCCGAAACCCTCCTGCAGATCAATGGCGGCGATTACACCCTGAAATCCGGCGGGGGCAGCGTTAATGCCAGCACCACAATCCGCCATGGCTTCCCCGGCCGCGGCACGAATAGTCCAGCAACCGCCAGCGCCAAGGCTCTTAAGGGAGGCACCGGAGTGGGTATCAGTGAAGGAGTGTTTACGATTGATGCCGCCGATGACGCCCTGCATTCCGATGGAGATATCGCCATCAAAGGCGGAACCTTCACCATTTCCACCGGGGACGACGCTTTCCATGCCGACAACAATGTAACCATCGACGACGGCAGCTTGCAGGTGACGAAGAGCTATGAAGGCATTGAAGGTGCCTGTATAACCATTAACGGCGGGGAGATTCGACTCACCGCCAGCGATGACGGCCTCAATGCCGCCGGTGACAGCGATGGCAGCGGGCAGCAGCCCGGCGGGGACAATTTCAGTGCTGCCGGTAATTATCTGGTGCTCATCACCGGAGGCTATGTCTATCTGGACGCTGGGGGCGATGGCCTCGACTCCAACGGATCGCTCAATATCACCGGTGGCACCATCATCGTCAACGGCCCCACCAACAACGGCAACGGTGCCCTGGACTACAACGGGTCGGCGGAGATCAGCGGGGGCATCCTGATAGCTGCCGGCAGCTCGGGTATGGCCCAGGCTCCCCAGGCGGCCTCCGCTCAGAATTCACTGCTGGTCAGCTACACCAGCACCCAGCCAGCTGGAACCCTCGTTAATTTAAGCGATGCAGCCGGCAAGTCTTTACTGACCTTTGCTCCCTCCAAGACTTATCAGTCCATCGTCATAAGCATGCCCG
>CAZDND010000105.1:0-6268 GCA_964506825.1 uncultured Syntrophothermus sp. | reverse complement strand
GGAGCCGGATTGAATCAGGAATGAATCTGCGTGTCCGTGGTAGCAGCCCGCGAACTTCACAATCTTGTCCCGACCAGCAAAAGCCCTGGCAAGTCGGACCGCGCTCATGGCTGCCTCGGTGCCCGAATTTACAAGGCGTACTTGGTCAATGGAAGGAAATGCATCACATATCATTTCCGCCAATTCGATTTCCCCTGGATGGGGCGCCCCATAACTGGTTCCCCTGGAGGCGGCCTTTTGAATTGCTGCGACTATCCCGGGGTGACTATGTCCCAGGATAAGAGGCCCCCATGACCCCACGAAGTCTATGTATTCCCTGCCGTCAACGTCGTAGATTCTGGATCCGGCGGCCCTATCGATAAACAGCGGCGACATCCCAACCGATTTAAATGCCCTCACCGGGCTGTTGACTCCGCCTGGTATCACTTTTTGAGCCCTTTCAAAGTAAGCCTGCGACTTTTCGGACATATACGACTCTCCTTCATGACCCCTGCCGGCACTTCATTTCAGCAATTCGCTTCAGCGAAAGCGCACGCTGGTCTTTTTGTATTCTCTGATACTCCGGATTACCTTGTAATCGCTGATTCCCGAAACTTCTGCCAGTTCCCGAATTTCTGAATCAAGTTCCTCCTCACTAAGGGCATGGATCATAACAAAAACACGGTAGGGCCAGTGATCAGGAGTCCGCCTCCAATAACAATGACTCACCGACTGACTTGCGGCCATCAACTCACCCACGCGGTCGCAGTCCTCTTTCTCTGCTGCAAATGCCACCATGGCATTGTACCGATACCCCAATTTATTATGATGTACCACCGCTCCCAGACGCCTGAGAATACCAACCCGTTTCCATTCGTCAATGGCTTGGATCACCTCAAGCTCCGTAAGTCCGACCTTTTCTCCCAAGGCAAGAAAGGGGTTTGCTACCACGGGCAGGTCTCCCTGGAGCTCTTTGATTAACAGGTCGCTTGCACTAATACTACTCATCTAAAGGAAACGCCACCTTAATTTTATACCTCTTGACAACCGGCATACTAAGGACTGAATGCCCTGCAAAATCGCTGATTTCAGCCATAATCCTGTCGACTTCCGGTTGTGAATGGGCTGTCACCGTAAACCACAGATTCAACCGGTCATCCCGCTGGTAGTTGTGGGTCACTTCATCATATTTATTAACGAAATCCGCCACGTCATCAATCTTTTCGTCTGGTACCTCCATCGCACACAGGGTAGAGGTCATCCCCATTGCAGGAGAATCGAATACCCCTCCCAATCTTCTGATGACAGATTTTTTTTTAAGGTCATCGATGCGGCTCATAACCTCCTGTTCGGATATTTCCAGAACCGCTCCGATTTCCTTAAAGGGCTGGGGACAAAGTGGTATTCCCTGCTGCAGAATATTTAATAGTCTTCTATCGGTACTATCCATTCTGGAATCCCTTAGGTTGATATAAACACCAATCATCCTGAGCCATAAAATCACCGTCTCGGTAGTAGTAGGCCCGAGCTCTGCAGCCTCCGCAGGAATCCTTATAATCGCATTGGCCGCACTTCCCCTTATATTCCTGACTTCTTAACTGTTGGAATACCTGGTGGTTTTTCCAAATATCCACGAAGGACTCTTCTTTTACATTGCCAAGTTTGATGTCCAGGTAGGCACACGGTTGGACAAATCCACGAGGACTAATAATGCAGTAAGATATCCCTGCCAAGCACCCCCGGGTGAACCGGGTTTGCATATTCATGGAATCAGCGATCCTAATAAATTGCGGTGCACAGGTCGGTTTGATTTCGATGTCTATTTGTTTTTGTTTTTCCATCAAACGCCTGATGGTCCTTTCGTAGTCGTTAACCCGCAGAGCCTCTTGCTCAATGTTTATCGCCCGGCCTGTCGGGACCATAAAAAATACATGATGGGCCATGGCACCCATCTCAATCGCCAGATCTGTCAGCGACTCAAGCTGGTCCATATTCCAGTCCATGACCGTAGTGTTTATCTGATACCTAATGCCTGCATCCCGCAGATTTTTCATGCCTTCCAAGGCTAGTTCATAAGCCTGCGGCATTTTTCGGAAGCGGTCATTTTGCTCTGGATAAATACTGTCCAAACTGATCGCCGCCGCCGATAATCCAGCCTGGCCAAGCCTTTGGGCCGTTTCAGGTGTGATAAGAGTCCCGTTGGTACCCATCACCGTCCTTAATCCACGAGCCACCGAGTGAGCGCACAGTTCAAAAATATCCGGCCTCATCAGAGGCTCGCCTCCGCTGAGAATCATCAGTCTGAAGCCGGCCGCCTTGATCTGATCGATCAAGGCCTTTCCCTGCTCAGTCGAAAGTTCATCCTCCAGTTGGGCTCCTGCCTCCCGGTAACAATGATCGCAAAGCATATTACATTGATTGGTGGTATTCCATGAAACCAGCAATAAATCTCCTCCTCCAAGGTTCGATCCTGACTAACAATAGACCGTCGTGCTAAGGCATCTGCTGCATCTTCCTGGCATAATCCATGGCAAAATAGGTAATAATTATGTCAGCTCCGGCTCTTTTAATTCCGGTCAGCAACTCAGATACGATTCTATCCTCATCCACCCATCCACGTTGGGCAGCCGCTTTGACCATTGAATATTCACCGCTGACATTATAGGCAGCCAACGGTAAGTCAAATTTCTCCCTAACTGCGCGAATGACATCCATGTATGCCATTGCCGGCTTCACCATAACAATGTCTGCTCCTTCCCTGATGTCCAGCTCCACCTCACGAATTGCTTCTCTGACATTGGGAAAATCCATCTGGTAGCTTTTTCTATCCCCTGTCTGGGGAGTAGATTCCGCAGCATCGCGAAAAGGGCCATAGAATGCCGAAGCGTACTTGGCTGCATAAGACATAATGATAGTGCTTGTAAAACCCTCCTCATCAAGAGCCTTGCGAATATATCCTATTCTGCCATCCATCATGTCAGATGGTGCAACCATATCACAGCCTGCCTTGGCATGGGAAATTGCCTCCCTGGCCAGCAGGGCAAGGCTGCGGTCATTATCCACCAGGCCGTCATTGGTTAGATATCCGCAATGGCCGTGATCGGTATATTCGCACATGCACACATCCGAAATCAATACTAGTTCCGGAACCTTATCCTTAATGGTCTTGATAGCCTGTTGGACTGGACCTGAAGGTTCAAAGGCCGATGATCCCATGCTATCCTTGTGATCCGGAATACCAAACAGCATAACGCCTGATATACCCAGATCTTTGATTTCTTTGACCACTTCCGGGAGGCGGTCGCAAGAGTAACGCATAACCCCGGGCATGGAAGCAATCGGTTCAACCTTGTCGTGACCGTGCACTACGAATAAGGGATAGACCAGATTCTGTGGCAGCACTACGGTTTCCCGTACCATCCGTCGAATATCTTCCCGGGCTCTGAGCCTTCTCATCCGTACTTCCGGATATTTCATAGCAATCTTCCCTCCCCAATATTGTTGGTCCTTTTTGGTAAGCCTCTAAGGATTATATAGTTCAACGATGACCTGGATCAGATCATCCACGGTGTAATTCCTGGGTATAATATCGACATTGAATCCCGCCTCACGGGCTGTTTCAGCTGTAATCGGCCCTATACAGGCTACTTTCGCCTGCCCGGCCAACTGTTGGGCGCGTTCTGCTCCCAGAATCGCAACAAAGTTCCTGACCGTTGAACTGCTGGTGAAGGTAACCACATCAACGTCCATGTCTTCGGGAAGTATCCTTCCTTGAATGCTGCCAGCATCCGGCACCGATTCATAGACAATACACTCATCGACAACCAGCCCGCTTCTAACCAGCAGATCAGGCAGTACCTCCCGAGCGCCCCGTGCACGGGGAATAAGAACCCGGGCTCCCGGTTTTACATCACTCAGCAATAGCTCGGCCACCGCCTCGGCTATATATTCAGAAGGTACTGCAGTCACGTGCAATCCACGCAGCTCAGCTTCAGCCGCTGTTGCGGGACCGATAGCGCAGATGCTGGGTCCTTTAAGATCCCTGATATCATAACCCAAACCTCGGATCTGTTGGATAAATTCCCTGATTCCGTTGACGCTGGTAAACACCATCCATGAATATTCAGCCATCCGATCCATACAATCCTTCAAATTCGTCGCTATGACTGGCTTGATGCAGATGGTGGGAAACTCTATTACCTGCGCTCCCAGTTCTTGCAGAGAAGACACCATCTGACTGGCCTGGCTGCGAGCTCGGGTTACCATTACCTTTTTCCCCCACAAAGGACGGTTATCAAACCAACTCAGCTCATGGCGCAAATCAACTACATCTCCAACCACAATAACCGCTGGGGGCAGAAATCCCTCTTCTCTGACTCTCTGAGCGATATTGTTCAACTGACCCGCGAGAACTTCCTGGATAGGCAAGGTTCCCCATCGCACCAAAGCGACCGGTGTCTCCGGGGATCTGCCAAACCGGATCAGATTTTCGCTGATCAAGTCAAGGTTCTCTACACCCATCAGAAAAACCAGAGTGCCCTTACCCGGGGCGATCTGCGGCCAGGGGACAGAGCTCTCGGATTTCCCTGGCTTTTCATGACCGGTAATAATAGTCAGCGTGGAAGAGAAGTCCCGGTGCGTTACCGGTATGCCTGCATAAGCCGGTGCGGCTATCGCCGAGGTAACTCCAGGTACGATTTCATAAGGAATTCCGTTTTGCTTCAGGTACTCGGCTTCCTCCCCACCGCGCCCAAACAAAAAGGGGTCTCCGCCTTTGAGCCTGACAACCATTTTGCCCTGGGCGGCCCTGTCAACCAGGACTCCGTTGATGTCATCCTGGGGCAGTGCGTGCCGGTTCGACTCCTTGCCTACATATATTTTTTCGGCGCTTTCCGGAGCCTGGGCCACAATCTCCTGCCCAACCAGTCGGTCATAAACCAGGACCTGGCACTCTTGCACCAAATTCTGAGCTTTTACCGTCAACAACCCTGGATCCCCGGGACCGGCACCTACCAGGTAAACTTTGCCTCGCCTCTTCATCAGATATACCCCTGACATCTTATTCTATCCAGAATCTGGTCGGCTCCCTGTTGGACAAGCCTTTCAGCCAGCGCACAGCCAAGGTCCTCAGCCAGATCCGGGCTCCCTGAAACACAATCACGGAAATGCTCCTGCCCCTCCAAGTCCGATACCATTCCTTCAATTACCAAATCCTGACCTCGAATTTGGGCCAGGGCTCCAATGGGTACCTGGCATCCGCCCTCAAGGGCGGCCAAGAAGGCTCGTTCCGCCTCGATGGCCTGACGGGTATTCAAGTCGTCCAGGCTCTTGATCAAGCTTAGAATCGACGCATCATCTGACCGGGTCTGAATAACAATGGCTCCCTGGCCAACCGCTGGCAAGAAGTCTAATTCTTCGGTGACCACTTTATCATACCCCAGCCTTCGAATTCCGGCAGACGCCAAGACAATGGCGTCCATCTCATGGTTGCGAACCCGCTGGATGCGAGTATCCACATTGCCCCTCAATTCAGAGATCACCAGGTCAGGGCGCCGCTGCATAATCTGAGATCTTCGGCGCAGGCTCGACGTACCCACAACGGATCCTGGAGAAAGGGCCGCCAGACCATACCCCGACCATGAGATCAACACATCCAGAGGGCTCTCTCTTGCCATAATGGCACCAAAAGCAAGGCCTTCGGGCATGAGGGTAGGCATATCCTTCATGCTGTGAACGGCCATATCTACGCGGCCAGCTAAAATCTCCTGCTCAATCTCTTTGGTAAACAGGCCCTTGTCACCAATTCGCGAAAGGGCAACATCTAAGATTTTGTCGCCCTTGGTTTTGATTATTTCGATTTCTATTTGGAGCCCTATGTGCTGCTGTCTCAGCTTCTCAGCTACCATATTAGTCTGCCACAGAGCAAGTTTACTTCCGCGCGACCCTATCCTGATTGTTCTCATCACAGTACTCCTCTGAATCCACATCCAGCTCAAAAAGTTTCTTGACTATCTCGGCATAGAGGTGCCCTTCAGCAGAAATCGCCTTGTCTTTCAAGCCTATTATCGGGAAATGAATCAACTGATTGGTGATCGACGAGGCCATGGCACTGATTATCTGTTCTTCCCTCGGAGTAACCTCCCCCAGGCGATTCAAAGCTCTGCTGAGTTCTGCCGCCCGGATTTCGGCCGCCCGGTTTTTCAAAGCCTTTATAACTGGAATTATCGACAGGGTAGCCATCCAGTTATTGAATTCTTCAATTTCTTCTTTGATTATTTTTTCGGCTTGA
>CAZDND010000104.1:0-6345 GCA_964506825.1 uncultured Syntrophothermus sp. | reverse complement strand
TCATGAAATGAGTCCACAAAACTGCCATAAATCAACAGCCCTCCATCCCGACAAACCCACACCTGAGTGCTCTTGACGCGATTATACAAATCATCCCCGCGTTCACTGTTCCCGATATATTCTCGCCAGGGTTTCTCTACCTTATCAGCATCGCTGAAGTATCTGCAATAATCCCGGTCATACTCTTCCCAATACTCATCGTACTCTTTGGCCGAAGCATAACCCCGCTCTTTGTAGACAAAGGTTTCCGCCTGAATGAGGCCACGAACGCACTCTGCCAATAATTCTCGGGGTAACCCTCCGCCCTTTTCCCCTACAGCTGCACGCAGGCTCGAGCCCACATCAATAAAAGCTTCCACCCCGATTAGCTCCCTGACTTCTGCTAGTTGATCCAAAACACCATCGGAAGACCTATATATACCCCAGCGAGCATCGTTGATTGCAAATGTTGCCACATCGACCCGGATTTTCGCCACTGCTTCCATAACCGTGCTGATGTAGGAAGATTGTGACCAAAGCTGATCCATCTGGCGGATAACCGTAGTTGCGTGATTAGAATTGAAAACGCACTTCATCAATCCATTTCCCCCTTGTGGAAATCAATCATTCAATCCTGTCCCATATAGTTTTGCTGGCACCCAAGTGTCGGGCTGGATAGAAACCGAGGCCGACCGAGGACCATTGCTGCTTGGTTGCCCTGGCTGCCAACAATGTCCGTCGCTGCTTCCGGCCCCGGCTGTGTTTAACTGTCCGCGCCTGCCAAGGATTTCAATCCGAGGGATGCCCAACCTTCCAACACTTAGTGCAGCATCCGGATAGGTGATCTCTTTACTATTTAACCGACCCAGATTCTCTTTTATGCTGTTCTGAGACCTTTAACGACCAATATTTCTTTGGCCCCCGAGCGCTGATTGAGCCCCATTTTTTATCTGATCCGAAACGGGCAGACACCTACTTGGCTGTCTTGGGAATGCTTTCATAAGATTCATCAATGGGAGGCATAGCCACTTCTATCTCCGTAACTGGCAGCCGTCCATAGATGGGATTGTCCTGCCAGCCGTCGACATGGGCGGCTCTCTGGGCTGCTGACTTCAGCTTATTCCAGTCAGCCCCTGCATACAGGAACATCTGTTGGGCAGCCATTGAGCCCTCCCCATGAATGGTGTCTATCTGATAAAAATTACAAGTATAGTCCTTGACCAATCGCAGCATCCTAATCCGGCTTTCCGTAGGCACACCATCTTTTGCGCTTAGATATTTTTCGATGTAGGGTCGGATCTCGTCGTTGTTCCAGTCCCTGAAAGCCGGCACGGTTGCTGCCAAACCTCCGGAAATATCCTGGACGTGCTGGTGCATCTGGTGGATATTGCTCGCAAAAGTATACTTTGCTGAATTGATAGCCATCCGGTTAGGCATGACCACATCATGACCGGGCTCCGTCTCCGGATCGAGGCAGGCCGCTTTGCCAAGCAGAGCCACCGTTTCTGTAATCATTGCCATCCAGGCCAATTTTTTGCGGACATGATCTTCCCTATCCACACCGTTATACTCGGCCATCAAGGCGGCAGCCCCGGTTAATATCTCCAATTTACCTGTCATTTTACAGGAACCGAATAGCCGGTGGTAGTTAGCAAAGGCATAGGCCATATTCCTCGAATATTGCCATTCTCCGCACATGAATACCCGCTCCCAGGGGATAAAAACATCATCGAATACGATCAGGCATTCGGGGGGTTGAAATCCGCTGGATTTTGGAAAATCGAAGGCCCCTTCATCTCCGTAGGTTCTTGTTATCGGTTCAACGGCCAGGAGTTT
This sequence comes from uncultured Syntrophothermus sp., assembly GCA_964506825.1. Classification (GTDB taxonomy): domain Bacteria; phylum Bacillota; class Syntrophomonadia; order Syntrophomonadales; family DTU052; genus JAAYDA01. Next base: position 4,530 of record CAZDND010000104.1, on the reverse strand, counting down.
TATTCCGGGAGCATTCAGCGGAGTCGCGAAGGCCAGGGCATAATCCTTGTCGGCCTCGCCATGGGTCCGGCAAGGAAGGCAAAGTACTTCATTGGCACCCGGAGTACAGCTTATGTGAGCTTTGGCTCCCCTAACCACTATGCCGTCTTTGCTCCGGTCAATGATTCTCAGGTAATAGTCCTGGTGTTGTTTTTGCTGAGACGGTTTCAGCCCCCGGTCTCCCTTGACGTCCGTAACCGCACCGGTTATCGCCAGGTCCTTCTTCTGAAGCATCCTTTGGTAATTACTTACCCGTTCTACGTAATTGGTCTGCAGATTGCTGTCCATTACCTGGGCCACTACCGAAAAAGCCGCCAGCGCATCGGATCCCATGCAATGAACAAGTACTCCGCCGCCAGCCCTTATCCCGGTGGTATAACAATCCCGGCGCCTCAGAAGGTCCTCAGTTGATTTGGGCGAGGTCAAAAGGAAATTGATATCCTCGCCGTCTCCATCCTGAGTTACAAAAAGACTTTTGAACTCGGGATGATTGGGCATTACATAATCCATAGCTGTAGTTCTGATGATGCCGCTCAGGGTGGGATGAGTTCTAACATCGGCCACCTTTTCGCCCAGGCACCAGATTTCCCGGCCATCATTAATGGTTTCCAGATACTGTTCAACGGTTCTAATCATGGTTGCACCTCATTTCATAATTTGAATATAATCCATTCGTCGCCCGTATTAAATTATTGGATGTATAACCAGCTGTCACCAGACTCTCCCTAATTCAGTAATGATCTGCCTGCGATACTATGTATTAATGGCAACTGTCTCCCGTATTCCATCCCATAACACCTCTGCGCCCAAAGCTGTGCTGACGAATCTGAGCGGAACCAGAGTGCGGCCCTCCCGTATTACTGGCTGTACATCAAGCAGCACTTCCTGCCCGTTCACCAAGGCCCGGTTATTGTCTGGGGATAACTCCAAGGTTGTAGCCCCGGAATTAGCAGTAATAGTCCTCTTTTCATCGTCCCACCTGACATTGGCTCCCAGTTTTTCAAACAAGGCGCGCATTGGCACCAGCACCCGGCCCTCTTGAATGATCGGAGGTACCTCAAAATATAGGCGTTCGCCATCAAGGTAGACCGGAATCTGAGATATTATCAACACTGCATTGGCAATATTCCGTTCGTTGCCCCCTGAGGGAACATTGACCACTTGGTTGCCAACATAGAGCGCAGTGGAACCGCCGCCATCCAATGCCATCGCATCCCGAGCCCCCAGCTCTTTAAGGAGCGCTGCCAATTCATCATATCTCATTCCGACGCTCCCCCCTGCATTTCGGCCGTCCACAGCTACCAGGAGCAAATGGCGGTCAGCAGTAATACCGATTGCAGAACGAGGTTGGGGCTGGGCAAGGTTGGCTTGGAGGAATGTCAAATTAGGGGACTGGATTACTCCGTTACGAACCAATAAAGGGCCACATCCCATCATCGCCTGGATATTTTCGTAACCGGGAGGGTAATAAGTATCCACTGATATCACCTCGCCTTTGGTCAGGTTGGCCAAGGTGCCAGTCGTCCCCTGATAGGATATGACATAACCGTCGGGTGGAATAGGCGCGTTCCCGGAATATACTCCCTGGATGATATCCTTGCCATTCTCTGCTTTGACGGTATATTCCACCGCATTGCCTGAGGTCCCGGTCTCTGTCCCATAATCAGGGGTATACATTATGATCCCGACGCCGGTTTCATGGTTCACCGCTTCAATGTTAAACTGGGCGGCATTCTTGGCCAGGGTCACAAAGGTGTAAGGGGTAAATGTGTCGATAAATGCCTGCTGCTTATTGAAGAGACCAAAGGCAGCCGGATCTCTCATTCCCTTGCTGATTATCCGACCATCAAATATGAAAGTATCCGTAGGTATTGCCCGCTTGGAGATGGAAAAAAAACCACCATTGATACCGGCAGTTGCCATATTGTTCCGAGCCATACTGGAAAGAGTTTGGGTGTGGCCAAGCCCCGCTTCCGCCATCACAACTCTGGTTTCAACTCGGGTATCTTTCATGTCAGCTTTTATTACATTGATATTTATAAGCCTACCCTGTCCATCATCTTTGGTTAAGGACATGTGAACGACCCCCCGGTCCAGGTTTACTGAAGCAGCTGAACCCAGTCCGGGAAAGACCAATATAACCAACAGTGCCAGCAGTGCTGGTGCTTTTGTAAATGAATATCTCATTATTTCTCCCTTCATTTTGGGTGTACATTCTGAATGCCATGGGGCGGCTAAGCACAGAATATCTCGCGGATGTATCCCCTAAAACCGCCCCCATAATCTGAAACCCTTCAACTATTATATAATATTTATCCTCTGTAGTGAGCCAGGTTTGGTCATGGCCAAAGGATGAGCACCAAAAAATCGATCTCAAAGCAGTATTTACGAAGCTGTCCGTTCAAGAAATCCAGCTCATTGTCACCGCGGCGAATGGCACCTCCTGAAGAGTCGTTCCCTTCTCCATTTTGACTCTTGGTTTACCCCCGATATATCAAGGCATTTGTCCCGACGATAATCACGCCCTCAATCCGACAGCCTCAACGAAGTGACCAGACATTTGGGATCCTGGATGGATCCTGGATCAGATATAGTCTGGAATCTGATTTGACTAAAGCCTGGGTGGATTGCTTAACCTAAGTCAACCGTGTGAAGCCTAAGTTCCTGATCTCATGCTGGTCCCTTGAAGACATTAATACGATTGATTAATTATTTGAACAGGCAAAAAGGAGAGGATGCCCCTCTCCTTTTCAGGTTTTCTATATCATTTCGGCCTTTATAGCAATTTATTTAAAATGCCGGTACACATGCCCCCTGATATTTAGCTTCCAGGAAAAGTTTCACTTCTGGTGATTGCAGGGCTGCGCCTAGTTTCTTGATAGCATCTTGATCCTTGTCCTCAGCCCTTACTACCAAAACATTGGCAAACGGAGAGTCTTTGGGTTCCATAAACAGTGAGTCATTTACTGGATTGAGTTTTGCCTCCAGGGCATAATTGCTGTTGATTACACAGATATCCAGATCATCCAGTGCCCTGGGGAGCATTGATGCGTCCATCATCTGGACCTTCAGATTCTTCGAATTACCAATAATATCGCGGTCTGTCGCGGTAACTCCCACGCCCTCTTTAAGCTGCAGCAAACCCGCTGCTTCCATAACCATCAGCGCCCGTCCACCATTAGTGGCGTCGTTAGGTATACCTACTGTTGCCCCATCAGCCAGTTTGTCCAGGGCATCAATCTTCTTGGAATATACACCCATGGGTTCGTTATGTACCTTTACCGTCCAAACCAGATCAGCATTATTCTTCGCATTAAAGTCATCCAGATAAGGAATGTGCTGGAAGAAATTGGCATCTATTTGGCCATCCTTCAGAGCGGGATTCAGGAGAATGTAATCTGTGAATACCTTGATCTCCAGGTCAACTCCCTGGGCGGCCAGCACGGGTTTCACTACTTCCAAAATTTCAGCATGGGGTTTGGCGGTTGCTCCTACCACAATTTTTGTAGCTTCGGCCGCCGGTTCTTCAGACGCTTGCTGACTTGCACAGCCTACGGCCATCGTTCCTGTAAGCAATAAGAAGCACAGAATAACTGCTATTCTCTTCATTTTTTTACCTCCGTCTCTTCGCAACTTTTTTCGCCAGGTTATCTCCCAGCATCTGCATCCCCTGAACCAAAACGATAAGTACGACTACCGTTGCCCACATTACCAGATCCTCATAACGCTGGTAACCATAATAATATGCCAGTGTTCCCAATCCACCTCCCCCCACAATTCCAGCCATAGCCGAATATCCGACCAAATTGATAGTGGTGATAGCGACCCCAAGGCAAAGCGACGGTATGGCTTCCGGCACCAATACCTTGTATATCACCTGCCAGGCGCTGGCGCCCATGGAAAGGGCTGCTTCGATCAGACCCCATTGTATTTCTTTAAGGGATGATTCTACTATCCGGGCTACAAATGGGATGGCCGCCAAAGTAAGCGGAACTATTGAAGCTACGGTCCCTATCGAGGTTCCAACCACCAGACGGGTAAATGGAATCAATAATATCAGGAATATAATGAACGGTATGGAACGAGTAGCATTGACCACTGATCCCAGAATTTGATTGACACGGCGGTTGTCCATGATGTGTCCAGGACTGGTAATCACCAATATGATTCCCAAAGGAAGTCCAAATAAGTAACTGAAAGCTGTGGATATCACAACCATGTATATGGTTTCCCAGGTGGCCAGAGCTAACGCTCCCATCACCCATGAATTGGCTTCCCACAATGATGACAATGCTGTAAGGGAAATTCCCGTCACCACATCAGTCATTACTCAACACCTCGATTTCTAGTCCCCGGGATCGCAGATAATCCATACCATCCTCAATCATCTCCGGCCTTCCCATCAGTTCAAGAGCCAGGTTCCCGAAAGGGGTATCCTTGACTCGATCAATATTTCCGTACAGTATATTAGCCTGTACATCATATCTCCTT
>CAZDND010000103.1:0-6426 GCA_964506825.1 uncultured Syntrophothermus sp. | reverse complement strand
CCATACAGCTCCGAGCCCCGGAAGGGCTTACGGTCCCAATTTCCAGCTTTTATAAACGCGCTGGCCTGAGGTATATTACGCGCTGATGCCAGCATTAGTCCAATGGTGTGTTCCGCGGCTGATATGGTATTGCTGTCTGGAGTGTTGGCCACAATAATACCCCTGCGGGTGCAGGCTGGAACATCAATATTATCGATGCCGTTGCCGGCCCGGCCGATCACCTTAAGATTTTTTCCAGCAGCTATCAGTTCATCGTCCACCTTGGTCACACTCCTGACGATCAGGGCATCATACTCCCCGATAGCATCCAGCAGATCTTCCCGGCAAATGCCATCCTGAAAAGTAACATCCAGCTCCTGCTGCAGCAATGCCAGACCCTTCTCGGAAACTTTCTCGGATATCAGTACTTTTGGCTTAGCCATGTTCACATTACCTCCTTCTCGACAAGCAGCTTCTGCACCTCAACGGTGCCCTGCCCTATTTCTATCGGAAATCCATTTTCATAGAGAACTATTTCCAGCGCAGTAAGCGCTCCCAATAAATCCAACGGACGGACAAATCCCAGGTGCCCGATCCGGAATATCTTATCGTCCAGGCTCTGCTGGCCGCCGGCAATCACTACCCCAAATCTTTTCAGCACCTGCTGGCGTATGCGGTTGGCGCCAATGCCTTCCGGAGCCAGGACTGACGTAACCGACGCCGACGCCACTTGATCCTCCGCCAATGGAGTCAATCCCATGGCTTTAACTCCGGTCCGGACCATCTGCCGGTAGCTGGCATGACGGGCGATGACATTTTCGAGCCCCTCAGCCAATAATAACTGGAGGGCTTCCTGCAGCCCAAATATCATGGAAATGGCCGGTGTATAAGGGGTCTGTCCCTTCTTGGCGTATTTCAGGGCACTCTCCAGATCCCAATAGAATTTGGAATTGGTACATCCCGCCGCCACCTCAATCGCCCGCGGACTGACACTCATAAAGGAAAGCCCCGGCGGCAGCATAAATGCTTTTTGGGACCCGCTCACCACCACATCGAGCTGCCATTCATCGGTGGGCAGATTCATTGCGCCCAACCCGCTGACCGCATCAACCATGATGAGTGCCGGATGGTTTCCCATCGCCTGCCGGATAGCTTTGATATCGTTAACGACTCCGGTAGAAGTCTCATTATGGGTAACCAGAACCGCTTTAATCTCATGTTTAGAGTCCCTGAGCAGCGCCTCCCGAACTTTTTCCGGGTCGGCGGCGGTACCCCAGGGGAATTCTATTTTTTCCACGACCGCACCGAAAATCGATGCAATCTTGGCAAAACGCTCGCCAAACACCCCAATGGACACCGATAATACCTTGTCCCCGGGAGAAACAAAATTCACAATGGCTGCTTCCAGCCCTCCTGAACCGGCTGAAGGGTAAATGACCAGGTCATTTTGGGTCTGGTAAATCTTCTTGACCCCGAAGGTGACCTCCTCCAGCAGCTGTTTGAATTCAGGGCCGCGATGGTTGATCATCGGCTTGCTTAACGCTCTCAAAATACTGGCTGGAACTTGAGTTGGCCCCGGCAATAGCAGATATTGTTGTTCAACGTTCATGGATTACTCTCCTCCACAAAAATAATAACCCCTCGCCTGATAGGGACGAGAGGTTCCCGCGTTGCCACCCTTGTTAGCCGCACCCGCCATGCGGCTCACTCCAATGATGGTAACGGCATCACCGCTGCTGCTCATCGCAACCCACTCCGGGGCGGAACGGAACGAATCCTGCGCCGGTTTGCACCAGCCACCGGCTCTCTGGACCAGAATTACTGTCCTTTTCCCCTTCATCACGTTTCGATTATGGACTTGTCCATGTATTATATTATACGGATTGCCCCTTGACAATATTTTTTATCATCTGTAAAAAGTACCGGTGAACAGACAGGTCCTGGGTCAGTTCCGGATGAAAGGACGCCGCCAGTAAATTATTCTCCCGGGCCATGACCACCTTGCCCTGATATTCGCATAAAATCTCGGTTTCTCCCCACACCCGGTCTATATAGGGAGCCCGAATGAAAACTCCTTTGACGGTTCCTTCAATTCCCTTAACGACCAGGTCGGCTTCGAAACTGTCCACCTGCCGCCCAAAGGCATTGCGCCGGGCGGATATGTCCATCAGCCCCAGAGAATATTGCTGGTAACCGGGGATCTCCTTGGCCATCACAATCATCCCCGCACAAGTGCCAAAAACCGGCATACCCTGTTTAGCCCGGCCGATAATGGTTTCCCCCAAGTCGTATTCCAACAGCAACTTGCCTATGGTGGTACTTTCGCCGCCGGGAATGATCAGACCGTCAATAAACCTTATATCATCCCGAGTCCTGACTGGTATAGCCTCGGCTCCGCAGCGGCTGATTATATCCTGGTGTTCCCGGAAAGCTCCCTGGAGAGCCAAGACCCCGATGGTCGTCCTACCACCCACGTTCCTGCATCCTCTCGGTCATGGGCAGGGTCTTGATATCAATACCATACATGGGTTCTCCAAGATCACGGGAAACTTCCGCCAGCACCTTGGGATCCTCAAAATAGGTGGTAGCAGCTACTATGGCCCGGGCCCGCTTCAGGGGATCGCTGGACTTGAATATTCCCGACCCCACAAAATTGCCTTCCGCCCCCAACTGCATCATCAGGGCTGCATCGGCGGGAGTAGCTATACCGCCCGCTGAGAAGTTGACCACCGGCAGCTTCCCGGTTGCGGCCACCGCCAGCACCAGTTCATAAGGTGCCTGGAGATCCTTGGCCGCCGACATTAATTCTTCCCGGGGAAGACCTTTGATCCATCTCACTTCATCCATAATCTGGCGCATATGCCTGACTGCTTCCACCACGTTGCCGGTCCCCGGCTCCCCCTTGGTACGGATCATGGCTGCGCCTTCGCCGATACGTCGCAGGGCCTCGCCCAGATTGCGGCATCCGCATACAAAAGGCACCTTGAAATCATTCTTGTCGACGTGGTACTTTTCGTCGGCTGGGGTAAGCACTTCGCTTTCGTCAATAAAATCCACTCCCAGTGATTCCAGGATCCGGGCTTCAACAAAATGACCGATCCTGCATTTAGCCATCACCGGAATAGTGACTACATCCATGATTTTGAGAATAATGGTCGGATCGGCCATTCTGGCCACCCCACCGGTGGCTCTTATATCAGCCGGAACCCTCTCCAGTGCCATGACTGCGCAAGCTCCCGCTTCCTCGGCGATCTTAGCCTGTTCCGGGGTGGTAACATCCATAATAACTCCACCCTTGAGCATCCTTGCCAGACCGTCTTTAACTGCAAATGTCCCTTTCAGCTCCACTATGGTAACCTCCCTGTTGACCTTTTAGGCTTCTATAATAATCTATTTTCTTCTAGTATCAAAGTCCCTCTTCCTCGGTTTTGAAGCGAGCAATGGAAGCTATTTTGTCTTCAGGGTCCAATTTCATCAATATCACCCCTTGGGAGTACCTGCCCTGGCGAGAAATTCCCTCGGTATCAATCCTCATAACCAGTCCGTTGGTGGTCAGCAGCATAATCTCCTCTTCCGGCACCACGATCTTGGCCCCGATGACCTGCCCGGTCTTAGGCGTGATCTTGACAGTTTTGAGGCCCTTGCCTCCCCGGCGCTGCTGTCTGAACAATTCAACTGCCGTCCGCTTGCCAAATCCATTGTTGGTGGCAATCACCAGATCAGCGCCGCTCTTGATCTTATCCACATCCACCACTCTTTGTCCCTTGGACAAGCGGATGCCTCTGACACCAGCCGCGGTGCGGCCGGTGGGACGGACATCGGCCTCGTCGAACACGATGGCCATGCCATCCGAGGATACCAGCATGATCAGTTCCCCGGTTTCCAGCCGCTTGACGCCAACCAGTTCATCGTCATCTTTCAGGCCGACAGCGATAATCCCGTTTTTCCTAATATGTTCAAAGGCGGATATCGCCACTTTCTTAATCAAGCCTTTTTTGGTAACCATCAACAGATCCTTGCAATCCCCAAAATCATTAACGGCAATCATGGTAGTCACCGTTTCTCCCGGATCCAGGTCCAGAAAATTAATGGCTGGGGTTCCTTTAGCCTGCCGGGATGCCTCGGGAATCCGATAAGCTTTCTGGGAGTATACCTTGCCCTTATTGGTGAAGAACAATATGGTTGCCAGATTGCTGGTCACAAAGATTTCGGTAGCGAAATCCTCCACCCGGGTGGTGGTGCCGATCAGCCCCCGGCCTCCGCGACGCTGGCTGCGATAGGTACTGAGCGGCAGCCGTTTCACATAACCCCGGTTGGTAACGTTCACCACAATCGTTTCTTCCTGGATCAATTCCTCGATATCTGTATCCCGTTCCTGATCATCGATGGCAGTTCGCCGCGGATCGGCATATTTTTGCCTGATCTCATCCAAATCCTCCTTGATCAGCCGGATAACTCTTTCGGTCCTGGCCAGGATATCCTCCAGGTCAGCTATAGTCTCGGTCAGGAGGTTGAACTCATCTTCTATTTTCTCCCTCTCCAGACCCGTCAATCTGCGCAGGCGCATATCGAGGATAGCCGTAGCTTGTTCCTCGGAAAGCCCAAATTGACTCATCAGACCATCCCGGGCCTCCCGGTCATTGGGAGCATTCCTGATCACCCGGATAACCTCATCGATGTGGTCAAGGGCGATCCGCAGGCCTTCTACTATATGCAGCCGGCGCCGGGCCACTTCGAGATTGTAGAGGGTCCGGCGGGTTATAATCTCTTTGCGGTGCTCAATATAATAGACCAGCATCTCTTTAAGATTGAGGAGGCGGGGTGAACCTTTCACCAGGGCTACCATATTGACCCCGAAGGTCTCCTGAAGCTGGGTGTGACGGTATAACTGATTCAGGACCACCTGGGGTGAAACATCCTTGCGGAGCTCGATGGCGACCCGGATTCCGTTCCGGTCACTCTCATCCCGCAGATCGGTAATCCCCTCGATTTTCTTCTCCCTGACCAGCTCGGCAATCTTTTCCACCATCTTGGCCTTATTGACCAGATAAGGTATCTCAGAAATTATGATCTGGTATTTGCCATTTTTTAGTTCGTCTATGGTGGCATTGCCCCGGACCCTGACAATGCCGCGGCCGGTATGATAGGCATCCCATATGCCCCGTATGCCGTTGATGGTGGCTCCGGTGGGGAAATCCGGTCCCTTGATATGCTGCATAAGATCCGCTATGGAAACCTCCGGATCATCCAGGAGCATATTCAGGGCGTCGATCACTTCCCCCATGTTGTGCGGAGGTATATTGGTGGCCATGCCCACAGCTATTCCAGACGATCCGTTGATAAGCAGGTTTGGCACCCGGGAAGGCATGACGGATGGTTCCTGCCGGGAATCGTCGTAGTTGGGGCTCCAGTCAATGGTTTGTTTGTCGATATCCGCCAGCATTTCCGAAGCTATGGGCGCCATGCGCACCTCGGTGTACCGCATGGCCGCTGCCGAGTCGCCGTCAATGGATCCGAAGTTGCCATGGCCATCCACCATTGGATACCGGATGGAAAAATCCTGGGCCAAGCGGACCATCGCGTCATAAACAGCCGAGTCCCCATGGGGATGATATTTACCCAGCACTTCCCCGACCACATTGGCCGATTTACGGTGAGGTTTGTCCGGCGTCATGCCCTGTTCATAGAGGGCATAAAGTATCCGCCGGTGGACGGGTTTCAGCCCATCCCGGACATCGGGCAGCGCCCGGGATACTATGACGCTCATGGAATAATCGAGAAAGGACCTTTTTACCTCCCGTTCAATATCGATAGCAATTATATTAGAGCCTTCGTTGCTCAAAATAATTCCCCCCATTATATTATCTATCCCCTGTTGACCACGGGGATTTCCAGGACCAGCAAAACCCGAAACCCCCAACCATAGTCTATCACAACCGCCCTGCACACTGAAATTATTCCGCCGGTTTCATTACCATAAATATACATTTATCCAGGTCTAGGGACCATCCGCCAAGTGAAAAACCGACGCCGTAAATCTGGCGCCGGTCTTAAGAACTGAATCCATCCCGGAGTCTAGGTGTCAATGTTCATGGCCATATGAGCATTTTCCTGAATAAACTCTTTACGAGGCTCCACCCGTTCTCCCATCAGATCAGAAAATACCTGGTCCGCACCAATGGCGTCCTCGATGGTAACCCGCAGCATGGTTCGATTATCCGGATTCATGGTGGTATCCCATAATTGCTCGGGATTCATTTCTCCCAGACCTTTATATCTCTGCATACGGTATTTCTTATTTTCCTGTTGAGCCAGAAAAGCTTCCAACTCCTGCTCCCGGTAGAAATAGTGGTCTTCAGTTCCCCGCCGGAGCCTGAACAGAGGTGGTTGTCCGATAAAGACATGCCCTTGCTCAATCAAGGGTCGCATGAACCGGTAGAAAAAGGT
>CAZDND010000102.1:0-6552 GCA_964506825.1 uncultured Syntrophothermus sp. | reverse complement strand
GTCGGTGACGGCGCGCAGTACGTCCATAAACCCGGGTATTCCTATTCGGCTGTTTTTAGGAAAATAGGTGCCCGCGAAAAAAGGTTTGCGTTCGGACGTGATAAAAACAGACAGGGGCCATCCTCCCTGCCCTGTGAAGGCTTGGCAGAAGCTCATGTATATGTGATCAAGATCCGGCCTTTCCTCCCGGTCAACCTTGATGGCCACAAAATCGTGGTTCAGGATTTCTGCTACCTGAGCGTCCTCAAAAGACTCCCGCTCCATAACATGACACCAATGACAGGTCGAATATCCGATACTGAGGAAGATTGGTTTGTCTTCCAGCTTGGCCTTCTCAAAAGCCTCTGCTCCCCAAGGATACCAGTCCACTGGGTTATGGGCATGCTGGAGAAGGTAAGGCGATTTTTCATTTATCAAACGATTCGTGAATTCGAAATCAGACATAATGTCACCCCTGTCAACGCACTTCGTCTATAAAGCGTTTTCAAATCCCAGAAATTGCTTCATAGCATCTGTTATATTTCCATGCCCATTTTCTTTGCCTGATCCAGCCAGTTTCCTTCTTTAACAGCTCCTTTTTCGTAGACACCCGTTGCCAGCAGCACGCCTCTGTCTTTCCATCTACAAAAACGGGCAGAAATCCTGTATGATCCAACCAGTCCATCCAGATCCGAAACTTCTTTGGTTTCTGCAGCGACCAGCAGAGCACACTCTCTAATAGCCATTTTGGATTTCCTATCCGGGCTAGCATAAGTAAAGGTTCTGTCCAGAACAGATTTAATCTGAGCAGACCAGCTGTAATAATAGAGTGGGGTAGCAAATACCAGCACACTGGCCTTTTCAAATGCAGGGTAAATTTTAACCATATCATCTTTCTGGACACAATGAGTTCCATCAGACCAGCACTTATTACAACCGAGGCATCCATTCACTTTGTGGGTTGCCGCATAAATCTTGGTAACTGAGTGCCCAGCATTTTGGGCACCCTCAATAAATGCGTCTGCCAGCATATCACTGTTCCCATTTATCCGGGGACTTCCTGCCAAAACCAATATTTCCTTTGTCTTCATAAATTAATCGCCTCCTTAGAATCAGTAAAAACATATTTTCAATTATTCATCTATCGACCTTTATCAGACATGCCTCCGGTGGATTGAGGTTGGTCCTCAAACCATTTTTACCCTTGGGATTCCTTTCAGGCAAAACATCCCCAGTGATGATGCAAGCACTGCTATTCGACCTTGATGATTATGATTCGTCCTCTTAGGTCCAGGTGGGTTCTTCTTCAAGGTCCTGCACCCATATAGCGTTTCCGTGGTTTGCAGTGCTTTGCCTTCGGATCAAAGGATGACCGATTTTAACATCAATCAGTTTTCGTAAAACCATTGGGAATCCATAGTGGCCGTCAGCCCTTTGGTCCCCTTGATAATCCTGGCCAAAGAGTCCATTTTAGGGATTTCGTAAGCAAAGAAATATTCCATGGTGACCAGCTTACCTCTATAAAAATTGATGTCCTTCTCACTCCCGCCACCTTGTATCGCTTTACAGACAGCTATGCCCTGAATCAACCACTGCCAACCAATTGCCAGCAAGCTGGCGAATTCCAGGTATAGGGTAGCATCAGCGGTGAATCTCTCCAGCATGCCTTGGTCTTTATATTCAACCAGGTAGGTGGTAACTTCTTCCATGAGGGCCCGGCCTCGGGCCAATTCTTCGGCCTGGATATGCAGTTTTTCTATTTCGCTTGCCTCTGTGATAGTCTGGTCAACTTCATCCAGGAATAAGCGATAAGCGGCCCCCCTCTGCATGCCCACTTTTCGTCCCAGGATATCCTGTCCTTGGATTCCAGTAGTGCCTTCGTGGATGGGATCGATTCTTATGTCGCGATAATACTGTTCCAAAGGAAAATCCTGGCAGAAGCCATATCCCCCCAAGCACTGAATAGCTGCGCTGGTGGAGATAATGCCCATCTCTGAGGGGTAGGTTTTGACAATGGGTACCAGAAACTCAACCAGGAGATTGTGTTTCTCGGGATCAACCCCTACCTTGGCCAGGTCCACATACTTGCATAATTGCATGACCAGGGCCAAAGATCCTTCGCTGACTGATCGCTGGAAAAGCAGCATCCTCCTGATGTCGGCATGCTCGACAATAGGCACTTGGGCTGATTCGGGATCCTTATGACCAGGTTTCCTCCCCTGCAAACGCTGCTGGCAATATTCCAGAGAAGCATAATAAGCAGCCGTGGTTTTACCTGCAGCTGCAGTTCCTACATTGATTCGGGCCTCGTTGATCATCTGGAACATATATGCCAGACCCTCATGGGGTTGGCCTACTAACCAGCCCCGACAATTATTTTCAGCCCCAAATGAGATTTGGCAGGCAGGAGCACCCTTGGCTCCCAATTTGTGTTCGATTCCATCGCAAGATACATCATTCAGTTCCCCGGATCCACTTTCGGTCAAGCGATATTTGGGGACGACGAAAAGCGAAATGCCTTTGGCCCCAGCAGGCCCCCCTTTTATCTTGGCTAAAACCAGGTGAATGGTATTCTCCACCGCATCCGTATCGCCATTAGTGATAAAGATTTTTTGTCCCTTCATCTTGTACCAGCCCATACCGGTATATTCGGCCGACATCCTGATATCCGCCAGTGAACTGCCGGCATCCGGTTCGGTTAAAGCCATGGTGCCCTGCCACTTACCCCCGGTAATGTTTTCGATGTAGGTGTTTTTCAGCTCCTGGCTGCCGAAGGCACGAATAAGATTCGATGCTCCGTAATTGAGAGTAAGATAGGGCAGCAGTCCGCAATTGGCGGCTGCCATTATTACTTGCTTAACAATATCGACGGTGTAAGGTAATTGCTGCCCGCCGTCCTCATATGGCCATATGGGATTGATCCAACCACCCTCCCCGCAGGCAGCAAGGAATTCACCCACTGAAGGATCGACTTTGGCTTGGCCGTTCAGATACTGCGGGGGTTTCTTGTCCATGTCCGCGAAATTCGGATACATCATCTCCGCAGCCATTTTCCATATGGTATCAATCACCAAATCAAAGGTTCCACGGCTATGGTCCTGGAAGAACTCATGTCGGGTAAGTTCTTCGACCTTAAAGACTTCGTACAGCATAAAATCGATATTTCTCCGACTGGCAAATTTCTCAGCCACTATTATCACTCCGATTCAAGGTTAATCTCTTAGTCTCAGTGCGGTCTCTCCTATCATATCTCAACACCGATGGGCACTGATTATGACATAATCGGGCCACCGACTTTCATCAGATCATGTTTCACAGATCATTCATTACCGCCAGATACGCTTGGTGGATGGCATCGGTTATCTGACCTGGATTAGTGCTGTCACCAACAATGCTGTAGGGTATCCCGGTATCAGACAAGGCGTCAGCAATCCTTCTGACCGGTTTGGATCCTGCAGCATTGACAATATTGTCAAACGGCAAACTTGCTGATTGGCCATTGGTTTCAAAATACAAGATACCGTCTTTGAAGGCACAGACAGTGGTTCCAGTCACAATCTTAACTCCGTGTTTCCTCAAGCTGTTCATCAAGCCCCACTTGGTGCTCCTGCCTACGCCCCTGCCTGCCTGGGGCATCATTTCAAACACCGTGATGTCACGATTGCCTTTAAAAACCAGTTGGTGCAGTCTTTCGATACTTTCGGCATCGTGGCTAAAAAGAAAATGCAATACCTCCGGTGATATGGTTCCTTTTAAGGCTATTAGATGGGCCGTCTCCAATCCGACAGCTCCTCCCCCGATGATTGCAATTCTCTTGCCGAGAGGCAAATCCTTTCCTAACACTTCCCAGGCTGACACTACCGACGGGTGGTCGATGCCCTCGATGGGAGGAATTAAGACTTCAGCTCCTTCGGCAGCTATTATATGGTCGGGCTGTTTCTGCCTCACCAGATTTATATCCACTGGAGTATTAAGAAATACCTCCACCCCGTGGAGTCCCATCATCGCCTGGTAGTAAGGTAATATTCGCAACAGATCAGCCTTGTCTGGCGGGGTGCCGGCTATCCACAGCTGTCCACCAATCCTGCCTGATTTTTCATAAAGCTGAACCTGATGCCCAGCCTCAGCAGCCCTAAATGCTGCCTCCAAACCGGCGGGTCCCGCTCCAATAACCATTATCCTCTTGGGCTTTTTGGTTTTGGATATACTTCGTTCTCCTTCAAAGCCCAACCTGGCATTGACCATGCATTTGGCGGGATGCATAATAGCGATCTCATCCATGCATCCCTGCAAACATGCGGTACAAGGGGCAATCTGTTCGGGGTGCCCAGCCTGAACCTTGGCAGGCCAGTAGGGATCGGCCATTAATACCCGGCCCAGGCTGACCATATCGGCCCATCCATCCCTAAGGATCTTCTCCGCAACCCAAGGTTCAGCAATTCGGTTGGATGCTATAACCGGAATGGACACCGCATTCTTGATAGCCTGAGCCAGATAAGCAAATGCACCTTGAGGCACGGCCATGGTCATTTGAGGCACTTTGGCTTCATGCCATCCTCCGGTGACACTAATGGCATTCACCCCAGCTTGTTCATAAATTTTGGCGAAGGCCGGCGTTTCCATATCAGTGTTACTACCTTTAACGAAATCGTTGCCCGCCATGCGGATGGTGATGGGAAAATCATTCCCCAGCCTCATCCTCATCTGCTCGATTATTTCCCTGACAAATCTGATCCGGTTTTCAAAACTGCCGCCATATTCGTCGGTGCGCTGGTTTCTCAACGGGGAAAGAAATTGGGTGATCAAATACCCAGCGGAAGCTATGATTTCCACCCCATCAAAGCCTGCTGTTTTGGCTCTTTCTGCCGCGGTTACAAAATCTTCCTGGACATATTTGATCTCTTCTCTGGACATTTCCCTGCTCTGGGCACCTGTATAGGACGAATAAAAGGAGGACGGCGCCATCGGCTCCCGGCCTCCGATCTGTATGGGTTTGGTGTAAGCTCCACCATGAAATAGCTGAATCCAGGCTCGGGCCCCAGCCTGGTGAATTCCTTGAACCAGTTTTTCGAAGGAGGGAATAGTATGATCTGCAGCAATAGCAGGGGCGACAACCCCAATGGCCATGTCATTGATTCCTACCGGTCCAACGGTGACAATTCCGGCCCCTCCCCGGGCTCTTTCCGTATAATAGTGATAGTGCCGATCGCTCAGCTCACCGTTCATGGTATAGGATACATGCATAGAAGGGTAGACAATACGATTCTTGATTTCGGTTTGGTTGATCAGGATAGGACTAAAAAGTTCTTCAAACATTGGACCTGCCTCCTCTTAAATTACCATGTTAACATGGATGCATTACCCCTTTGGTTATTAATCAAGGTACACCGCTAAACCTCATTCTGCCCCTTCGAGGCTTCACGACCGCAACTGATCTCATGCAAGTATTTACCCGAATGTTTGTTTCAATGTTATTCGATTGGGGTCCTCACATCAATAGTCGATCCCCATATCCCGGAACGAGCAGGTCGATGAATACCATCACTCAAAATTTTTTCAACACCGCCGGCTGAAAAATCGGTAATATAATAGGTGCACGATTGAATATGGGCGCCATAAACAGGAAAATGACCTAACCGATGTAGGAAATCGGCCTATCGTATCGCACAATTAGGAGAGGGTGCTTATTATGCATATATTAGAGCTGTTAATGAGGGAGGTAGCCGCCTTCGGCCCACGAGAATGGGTTATGGTCGGCGTGGCTTCGATTTTCTACCTGATGCCAACGATAATGTCCTTTATTAAGAACAGCCGATACAAATTTTTAATCCTGGCCATTAACCTCTTTTTGGGGTGGTCGGGGCTGGCCTGGCTTCTTCTGATGCTGCTGGCAGTGTTTGGCAAAAAAATGTTTCCCAACCTGGAAAAACCACCCGCGGAAACCGAAGAATAATAATCTAAGATGCGGACACGATTTGAACCAAAACCCGGCGCGGACGAGGGCCATCAAACTCACAAAAGTAAATCCCCTGCCAGGTGCCCAGCACAATTTGTCCTGCATCAATAATCAAGGTAACCGACACCCCTACCAGGGACGCTTTGATGTGCGCGTCAGAATTCCCTTCCGCGTGTCGGTAGTCCAAATGAGCGGGTGCTAAATCTGACCATCCCTTGATTAGATCATCTTTGACTGAGCTGTCGGCGTTTTCATTGATGGTTACCGCCGCAGTGGTATGAGGAACGTAGATTAGCGCGATTCCTTCGCTAACACCGCTTTTAGCCACAATATCCTTGACCAGCCCTGTGATTTCTATCATTTCGGTACGTTTCCCGGTAGCTACTCTGATTGTCTCCATCAGCTTCTGCCCTGCATATCCCTGATCACATGCTCAACTGCATAACTGGCATCGAAGACTATGTCCACCAGATGGTAACAACCTTGTGCCCCTCCCAACTTTGCCGCAACATCCTTCTTGGACATGCTAAAAAGATCCATTCCTAACAGGCTCGGCAGGTTCTGCTGGTTATCGAAGCAAGCCTGACCCGGAGCCCGTAGATAATTGCCCTGGCATT
>CAZDND010000101.1:3081-6667 GCA_964506825.1 uncultured Syntrophothermus sp. | reverse complement strand
ATGGCCGGCGGGATGGCTTGTTATGGACCGCATTAACCGATATAATGATGGGCAAATGAGCGTCTGGCCCTATGGGTATTCCGATTTTTCTTTTGCAGGCCCGGGGATACCAAGGCAGCTGCCCATGCAAATAAAATATGCTGGAATCAATGGAAGGAATCATGCTGAAAACAAAACTTGATAGTATTCTGCCTCTGGTTGCCAAACCGGCTCGTTATACCGGCAATGAGCTCAATATGATAAGTAAGCCCTGGGGAGGTGTCCGGGTAAAGATGGCCCTGGCATTTCCGGATGTCTATGAGGTTGGTATGTCCCACCTGGGAGGCAAGATCCTCTATGGGCTAGTCAATGCTCACCCTGATTATCTGTTGGAAAGGGCTTTTGCACCCTGGCCGGATATGGAGAAATTGATGCGGGATCAAGGTATTCCGCTTTTTAGTTTGGAATCGGTCAAACCGCTGGGTGAATTCGATGTGATAGGATTTTCCCTACAGTATGAACTTTCCTACAGCAACGTCCTGAACATGCTGGATCTGGCAGGGGTTCCGGTGCTGGCAGGATCCCGGGAGGAACAGGACCCCCTGGTGATCGCCGGCGGACCCAACACCTTTAATCCCGAACCCATGGCGGACTTTATAGACGCTTTTCTGATCGGCGACGGAGAAACCGCTTTGCTGGAGATGCTGGACAACATAGGCCGTAACCTGCACCTGCCCCGTCAGCAAAGGTTGATGGCTTTGGCCGCTGTTACCGGGGTCTATGTGCCGTCTCTTTATGATGTCAGCTACCGGGAGGATGGAACCATAGGGGCGATGGTGCCTTGCTGTCCCCAGGCCCCGGCCAAAGTTCGCAAGGCGGTGGTGGCAGACCTGGATGAAGCCTATTTTCCCCTGGAGCCGATCGTCCCCTATCTGGGCATCATTCACGACCGTGCCGTGCTCGAGGTGATGCGGGGCTGCCAGCGGGGCTGCCGTTTTTGCCAGGCGGGCATGATCTATCGCCCCTTGCGGGAGCGCTCCCTGGGGCTGCTCAGGGAACAAGCCGAAGCCACCTTAAGCTCAACCGGGTTTGATGAAATATCCCTGGCCAGCCTGAGTACGGCTGACTATTCCGGGGTCGATGCCCTGGTGCGGGGACTGGTCAAAGACTACGGACCCCGGGGCACCGGCGTCGCGCTGCCATCCCTGCGGGTGGATGCCTTTTCGGTCGGCCTAGCCAAGGAAGTACAGAAAGTGCGCAAGACCACCCTGACCTTTGCCCCCGAAGCCGGCACCCAGCGGCTGCGGGATGTGATCAATAAAAACGTTACTGAAGAGGACATCCTCACATCCTGCCGGGCGGCTTTCGACGCCGGATGGCTGGGGATAAAACTCTACTTCATGCTGGGGCTGCCCACGGAAACCGACGAGGACCTGGACGGGATCATTGACCTGGTCAGGAAAATCAAACGGTTGGCAGCTGAGCGCTGCCGGCGCCCGCCCAAGCTCCATGTGGGGCTGGCATTTTTCGTGCCGAAGCCGCACACCCCGTTTCAATGGGAGCCGCAGATCAGCCGCCAGGAAATGGACCGCAAGAAATCCTATATCCTGGATAATGCCCACATTAAAAATGTGAAGTTTGATTTTCATAATCCGGCCACCAGTTTTCTGGAGGGCATCATCGCCCGGGGCGACCGGCGCCTGGGAGGGGTGATCTGGTCCGCCTGGAAACGCGGCGCCAAGTTCGACAGCTGGAAAGAATATTTTCGGCCGGATTGCTATCTGGAAGCTATGGAGGAATACGGCCTGGACGCGGATTTCTACGTCAGCCGCCGCCGAGGATACGATGAGATCATGCCCTGGGATTTTGTTGATACCGGCGTAAGCACTGAGTTTCTCCGGGTAGAAAATGAGCGGGCCTATCGGGGTGAGCTCACCCCTGACTGTCGGGAATCCGGCTGCCAGGATTGCGGAATATGCCCGGAGTTTGGCATCGACCTTGATGTGAAGGGCGGGATATAAATGCGCTGGCGGATAGAATATGAAAAAGGGTCAGCCATCAAATTCCTGTCCCATTTGGATATGGTCCGGGTGTGGGAGCGCCTTTTAAGGCGCAGCGGAGTCACCGTCGGTCTGTCCCAGGGCTTTAATCCCCATCTGAAGCTGTCGCTGGGCACGGTGCTGCCGGTGGGCTTATGGGGCCGCCGGGAATACCTGGATATGCAGATGGATGGCGAGTGGCAGGCTGCTATCCTGGAGGACCGGTTCAACCGGGTACTGCCTCCCGGCATACGTTTGGGCGGTCTGCGGGAGATTCCCATGTCTACCCCGGCGCTCATGGCGGCCATCAATTTGTCCGCCTATCGCATCGCCTTTGATCCGGTTGCCGGGGAGGTCCTGGCCCGGGCAGTTCAAACCATAGAGGAATCTAAAAACTTGGTGATTATCCGCCCTAAGGACGGCAAAGAAGCGGATATCAGGTTGGGCATCAAGAGTCTGCAGCTGATGGATAACCATGGGCAATTGGAACTGGAGGCGCGACTGGCGACCGGAGGCCCCCAGTCGGTTCGTTTTCCGGAGTTGGTGGTAGCCCTTAAGAATTGCGGGGTGGACCCGCAAACCATGACTGATTTCTGGAGAGAAGCAAATTACATCGAGACTGCTGGCAAAATACGCAGTCCGCTGGACTTGGAATAGAGGTTCTTTCATGCAGCGACAGATTGTCATCGAAAACTATCCCTGGGAAACCCGCCTGGCCATCCTGGAAGACGGACGCCTGGTGGAACTCCATTACGAGGAAAAGACGGATAGAGTAGGTAACATCTACAAGGCCCGGGTGAAAAACGTGATCCCGGGGCTGGCTTGCGCATTTGTGGACCTGGGGTACGAAAAAAATGCCTTCCTTTACCAGGGCGACTTGATTGGAGTACTGCCCCGCACTCCCATCCAGGAGGTGCTGAAACCGGATCATGAGGTCCTGGTTCAGGTTAAGAAAGAAGAGCTGCCCGGAAAAGGTGCCCGGGTAACCATGCATCTGACATTGCCGGGTCATTATCTGGTATATCTGCCGGGGCAGAACGACGTCAGCATTTCCCGCAAGATCCGTGATCCGGAGCTGAGAGAAGAATTGAGGGGTTTTCTGCGGGGTTTGAAGCCAGATAACGCAGGTCTGATTGTAAGGACCGCCGGAGCCCTGGCGTCCCTCCAGGACCTGGCGGGGGAATTGGACAGCCTGAATGAGCAATGGCAGCTGATTTGCGAGCTGGAGCAGATGATGTCAGCGCCGGCTTTGATTTACAAGGATCTGGACGTGGTGCACAAGGTCCTGCGCGATTATATCGACGGCAGTACCTCGAACATTCTGGTCAACGAACCGGAATTGGCGGACGGTATCCGGGAGGCTATCGGCGAGTATGGAGCCGCCCGGGGGATCACGGTTCAGGTTGAAGATGCGCCGCTGGAAAAGCTGGGGCTGGAACGGGAAATTTCCCGGCTGACCAAGTCCCGGGTTTGGCTGAAAAGCGGGGGTTTTCTGGTGATTGAGGAAACCGAGGCCATGACCGTCATCGATGTCAACAGCGGCAAATATACGGGCAAAAAAGAATTGG
>CAZDND010000101.1:0-3071 GCA_964506825.1 uncultured Syntrophothermus sp. | reverse complement strand
ATCCCCCGGCAGCTGCGGTTAAGGGGTATCGGCGGCATCATCCTGGTTGATTTTATCGACATGAAGGACAAGAGCCATGGCGAAGAAGTGCTGAAGGTCCTGGGATACGAGCTCGACAAAGATAAAGTCCACAGCCGGGTACTGGGAATGACCCGACTGGGTTTGGTGGAAATGACCCGGAAGAAAACCCGCGCCAGCCTGGGGACTCTATTGGCCGAAGAGTGCCCGGTATGCCAGGGACGGGGCCGCACTCCCCACAGCAAAGAGATCAGCCACCAGCTGATGCGGGGCCTTTACAATCTCAGGGAGCGCCAGGAAGACAAGATCGTGGTCCGGGTCAGCTCTGAAGTACTGGATATAATGAGAGATGAAGGCAAAAACCTGGCGGTCGTCAAAGAACACCTGGGCAAAGAAATCGAGATCATCTTCGATCCCGAGCTGACCGAACCTTTCTCCTATCTCCCCGGGGCTACCCCTCGCAAAAATAAGGCCCACTAAAGGACCTGCCGGATTAGACCCCCATAAATCTGCCAAATAATTGTCACTCCCCCTTGCTGCTGACAGCCTGGTGTGGATGCTCACTCCGTTGAGGTTATCCCTGGTCGCTTGCTATTGCTTTTTGGTGCCCTGACAAAGCTGCACGGCAGCGGGGCCAGCTGCGAGTGCCCAACCAGGGTGCATTGCCTCCGGCCAGGTTTGGGCAGGTCCCAAAAGAAATCCCGGTGCAAGGAATAATCTCTCTCTGGCGTATTAAGGGACAAATAACCATGCGCAATCAGCATCGCATATAGGAGGGGTAGGCATGAGTGAATGGTTGGAGCACCGGGGGATTAAGAGTTTATGGGCAGCAGGGCTGCTGATGGTGATCGCCATAGGCTGCTGGCTGGCAGCCTCAAATACTCTGTCGGCAGCCGGATCGGTTAATCCGGACGGAGTATCTTATCAGATCAAGGGCGGCCAGATTATTTTATATTGGGGGGAAAAGCCTACGGGCGGATATTCGATTGCGGTTGAGGAAATCCAGGTGGAGGATACCGCCGTGATCGTATCTTATTCGCTTAAGTCTCCGGGGGTTGGCGACATGGTCACCCAGGCGCTGACATATCCACAGACCCGGGCCGATCTGCCCCCAGGCCTCATCTTTAACCAGGTCAAGCTGGTGCGGACCGGGGCACCCTTGCCAGTCGTCGGGTCCGAAGCCAACCTGAAGAAACTGCTGGAGGATCTGGCGTCCCGGCAGAATTATCCCGTCTACTTGCGGAGCGCGGATGAAGGTCTCAGCGTTCCCACCGCCATGGAATCCATGGATGCAGCCAAAGGAGCCGGCAATTATTCGGGCACTAATGTCCAGGTGGCCGGGGTTGACGAAGCAGATGTGGTCAAAACCGACGGTTCCTATATTTATCAGGTGCGAGACCAGCGGGTGAGGATTGTACAGGCCTATCCGGCTTCGGCTCTCAAGCTGGTGGCTCAGATCGACTTCGGCGGCAGCGATTTCCAGCCCCGGGAACTTTATGTAGATGGTGACCGGCTGGTAGTAATCGGGAGCACCGGTTACGGGATACGGCCCATGCCCATTCCCATGCCGGTTCCGGAAACCTCCTCCAAAATGATCGCCGACCAGTCGATGCCCTATTATTACTATCAGCCGTCAGTTCAGGCGCTGGTATACGACATTACCGATCGGGCCAAGCCCACGAAGCTAAGGGAAATTGACCTGGAAGGCAGCTACCTCACATCCCGCAAAGTGGGGGACAACCTGTATCTAATGGCCAACAAATGGATCAGGTATTCGCCCGGTACCCGGGAGGACCTGCGTCCCTATTACAAAGATACCGCGGTCAAGGCCGAGGCTCAGCCAATCGGATACTCGGATATCCGCTACTTCCCGAATTGCGTTCAGGCCAATTATTTGCTGGTGGCCGCCGTCAACCTGACCAAAAATGAGCCGGCAGCCATATCCGGTTTCCTGGGTGCGGGGGAAAACGTATATTGTTCGGCCAATAACCTGTATCTGGCCTTATCTCGTTGGCCGGATTACGCCCGTACCCTGATTGCCGGGGCGCCAGCCGGGGAATCGGCGACTTCGGTTTATCGCCTGGCCCTGCGGGATGGATCCGTGGAGGCCAACGGCCAGGGAGAGGTGCCGGGTACAGTGCTGAATCAATTTTCCATGGACGAATTCAACGGATACTTCAGGATCGCGACCACCAGCGGCGATATGTGGCGCAGCGATGAGGGCACTTCGAAAAACAACGTTTATATACTGGACAATTCCATGAGCCGGGTGGGCAGCCTGGAAGATCTGGCTCCCGGAGAGAGGATTTATTCCACCCGCTTCATGGGTGAACGCCTATATATGGTAACTTTCCGCCAAGTGGATCCACTGTTTGTGATTGATCTTCACGACCCGGCCCGGCCGGAGGTCTTAGGGGCGCTGAAAATTCCAGGCTATAGCGACTATCTGCATCCCTATGACGCCACCCACATCATCGGCTTTGGCAAAGATACCGCTGAAGTCAAGAGCGGGGACGGCACCATGGCCCTGTACCAGGGAATGAAGATCGCCTTATTTGACGTCAGCGATGTTCGGCATCCGGTGGAGATGTTCAAAGAAAAGATTGGGGACCGGGGCACTGAATCGGAGCTGCTTCATAATCACAAGGCTTTGCTGTTTTCCGCAGAGCGAAACCTGCTGGCCTTCCCGGTGACAGTCATGGAAAATGCCAGCAGCAGCCAGGACGAATTTTTTGCCTATGGAAGGTTCGCCTTCCAGGGAGCCTACGTCTACCACCTGGATCTGGTCAAAGGTTTTCAACTGCAAACCAAGATAACCCACCTGAGCCCGCAGGATTACGCCCGGGCTGGTGACTACTGGTATGACAGCAGCAAGAATGTGGAGCGGGTCCTGTATATTGGGGATACTCTCTACACCTTGTCCGGAAGCATGATCAAAGCCCATAACCTGACCTCGTTTTCCGAGACGGGCAGCCTGGCAACGGGGGAGTGAAACCCCGTGTTAGCGTAAAATTAGTTTGGGAAAAAAGAGAAGGCAAGACAAAAAGAGAATC
>CAZDND010000100.1:0-6675 GCA_964506825.1 uncultured Syntrophothermus sp. | reverse complement strand
CAGCCAAAGAACCAAAACCCCGGAATTCCAAGAGGAATACCGAAAGCGAGCCAAGATTGAACCCAAAAATGCAGAAATGAAAAGATTCCATGGATTAAACCGAGCCAAAGGCTTCGGCCTTCGAAGTATCCGCATTCAAGCCAAATTAACGGTCCTGGCGGTAAATTTAAAGCGGATAGCCAGAATCGTATCCGCCTCAAAGTCTTTAAATGCACTTATTTTTCAGTTTTTCGTTCGCCGGTCAATGGTTAACCACCATATTGGACCAATGCTCACGCCGAGGCCGCTTAAAAAGGGTACTTTTTCAGTGGTCTCGAACCGTCCCCTTGCCTCGGTCCCCTTGCCTTGAAGATGAACCGGGGCATTATATTATCCGTCGTTGGACTTTCTTTCGAGAGCAGCCTTCAACAAATCACCCAAGTTGGTGCCGATTTCTTCCTGGTCGCTGAATTGGGCTACCAGTCTTTGGGTATTTCGGTCAGATTTCCCCAACCTGCCAAAATCGTCTTGTTTTTCAGGCTGACGATACCCGCAGGCCCTATCCTGGCAGGCCAGCATTTTGCCCCTTTTGCCATTGACCAACAGCATGTAGCGGCCGCAAAGAGGACATTTGTGTTTAGTAATATTGTCAGCTTTGTAAGTGGCGGTATCTTGGCGCACACTTTTCACCAGTTCGGCGGTGTCACGGCGAATATCCGACATGAAATCGGCTTTCTTTGCCTTGCCCTTGGCAATATCAGCCAGCCGCTGTTCCCACTGGGCAGTGAGCTCGGGAGATCGCAGCGCTTCCGGTGCCAGGGTTATCAATTGCATACCTTTGGACGTAGGCCAGAGCTCCTTACCCCGGCGCTCAATATAACTGGTGTGAATCAGCTTTTCGATTATTTCCGCCCGGGTGGCTGGGGTTCCCAAACCGCTCCCCTTGAGGGTATCTCTCAATTCCTCATCGGCCACCAGCTTTCCGCACATTTCCATAGCGGTCAGAAGAGTAGCCTCGTTATACCGCCCCGGAGGCCTGGTCTTATGCTGAGCAATTTTACAACTCTTCAGCTCTGCTTTTTCGCCCTTTATATGCTGAGTCAGAGTTTGCTCAGGGACCTCATCCCGGCTGATTTCTTCCTTTTCAGGAGGTATTCCCTGGACAGCCCGCCAGCCCGGATCGGTTACGACCCGGCCGCTTGAGTAGAACTGCTCACCCTTAACTTGAGTGATCAGGGTGGTCTGGTTGTATCTGTAGGGTGGCGAGAGGACCGCCAGAAAACGACGGGCTATAAGATCGTACAGGCGTTTCTCATCTTCGTTCAGGTTGCCCAGAACGAGGGATTGTTCGGTGGGAATAATAGCATGATGGTCAGAAACCTTGCTATTGTCCACGAAGCGCTTTCCAGGTTGAATGGGTTTCTTCAGCAGGTTATTAACCAGGACCGCATAGGGACCCACCCCCATACCTCTTAGGCGGGTGCCAAGAGTAGGTACTATGTCACTGGTTATATGGCGTGAATCGGTTCGGGGATATGTAACCACTTTGTGCCTTTCATAAAGATCCTGTAAAACCGCCAGGGTCTTTTGGGCCGGCCAGCCATAGCGCTTGTTACCGTCGCGCTGAAGCTCGGTCAGATCGTAGGCCAGAGGAGCCGGTTCCGATTTAGCCTCGGTTTTGACCTCGGTTATGATACCTGGATTACCACTAACTTTGGAAAGGATCTCCTCGGCCGCTTTCCGGTCCATAATTCTTCCTCCGCTGTGGCCGCGCCAGTCTCCAAAATAACCATTGAAATCAGCCCGGATAGTCCAGTAATCAATGGGTTTGAAGTTATTAATCTCATTTTCCCGATTGACGATCATGGCCAGGGTGGGGGTCTGAACCCGCCCGGCATTTAACTGGGCATTAAATTTACATGTCAGGGTCCGGGTAACATTAAGGCCAATAAGCCAGTCGGCTTCAGCTCTGCAGACGGCGGCATCATATAAATTATTATATGAGGGCCCCGGCTGCAAGCGGGAAAATCCCTGACGGATGGATTCATCCGTTTGAGACGATATCCATAGCCGCTTGAAAGGCTTTTTCCAGTTGGCAAGTTCCATAATCCAACGGGCCACCAACTCACCTTCGCGGCCGGCATCGGTGGCGATGATCAGTTCGCTTATATCGGCGCGCTTCATCAGGTTTTTCACCACCTGAAACTGGGGAGATGTTTGGCGAATGACTTTTAATTTCATTTTTTCAGGAAGCATCGGCAGATCCTCGAGTCGCCATTCCTTCAACCGCTTATCGTAGTCATCCGGTTCGGCCAAGGTGACCAGATGCCCCAGCGCCCAGGTGACCACATATTGGGGGCCTTCCAAGTAACCTTTGGACTTGCTGCTGCACTTGAGGACGCGAGCGATTTCACGAGCGACGCTGGGCTTTTCTGCCAGAACCAATGATTTCATATTCATGCCATGCCTTTCATAATCTAACAAGGGCGATTAGACAAAAAGGGCAAAGCCCTGGTAATACCAGACTTTGCCTCCCGATTGCCCAACCCAATCCGTGGATGTCGTCCTACTTGGGAGACAACCCACCGGTCTTATGTTTCTTGTTTCCTTGGGGAGTGGTGCCAAAACGATCCTCGGGACCGCGCTTCACGCTCCCCTGACTGGCGCTTTTCTGTTTTTTCTTTTCAATGAGTTCGCGCATTTTATCCATGGTGCTGCTTTCATTGCTGTTGATATTATTCTCTTCCATGCAAAAAACCTCCCTAATCAATGACTTGTCGACTACTATTATACCACAGGCGGGGCTTTACGCATCCGGATCGAATCTGGGGTGACCTCGACCAGTTCGTCATCGGCTATAAACTCCAGACATTGCTCAAGAGTCATTTGCCGGGGTGGGGTAAGCTTGATCGATATGTCGGAGGTGGAGCTGCGGATATTGGTCAAATGCTTTTTCTTGCAGACATTTAAAGAGAGATCTCCTGGCCGGGAATTTTCGCCGACTATCATGCCTCGATACACAGGCATCCCTGGTCCCACAAACAATTCGCCTCGTTCCTGGGCGTTTTCCAACCCATAGCTCGATGTATCTCCAGGCTCCCAAGCTACCAGAGATCCCCGCTGGCGAGTATTGATTTCGCCTTTGTAGGGCGCATAGCTATGAAAAAGGTGATTCATGATCCCCAGTCCTTTGGTATCGGTCAGGAATTCCGAGCGAAATCCAAACAGCCCCCGGGTAGGAACCAGGAACTCCAGGTTGACCAGTCCATCGCTGCGATGAATCATATTGACCATTTCGCTTTTACGAGGACCAAGCCGTTCCATTACTATGCCCAGGAATTCTTCAGGGACTTCGATATTCAGCTCTTCGATCGGCTCCATCCTCTGTCCGCCGATGGTGCGTTCAATTACCTGTGGCCTTGATACTTCAAACTCATAACCTTCACGGCGCATAGTTTCTATGAGAATGGAAAGATGCAGTTCTCCCCGGCCCGAGACCAGAAAAGTGTCTGGAGAATCGGTATTTTCTACTCTCAAGCTCACATCAGATTCCTTTTCCCGCATTAGCCGCTCACTAAGCTTGCGTGAAGTAAGGAAGGTACCAACCCTGCCGGCAAATGGGCTTTTGTTCACTTTGATCGATATGGCTACCGTTGGCTCATCTATCAGCACGAAGGTCAATGCCTGCGGATTTTCTACCTGGCATATAGTGTCTCCCACATTAAAACTATCCAGTCCGGACACGACCACGATGTCTCCAGCCGAAACTTCGTCCGCGGGCACTTTGCTTAGGCCTTCAAAAACGTATAGTCCTGCAGGTCTCTGGATTTTGCTGATTCCATCTGGACCGGCCACAACGATATCCGCCTTGTTCTTGATGGTCCCATTTTGGATTCTGCCGATAGCCTGCCGGCCAACATAAGTATCGTAATCGAGCATCGTGATTCCAAGCTGTAAGGGTGCCTCGGGGTCCCCCGTAGGTACCGGTATCTTGTCGACTATCATTTCGAACAGGGGCTGCAGATTAGTGCCCAGCTTCTCAGGATCCAAAGAGGCAGTTCCCATCCGGGCGTTGGTATAAATCACTGGAAAGTCCAGTTGTTCTTCGCCGGCACCTAATTCAATAAATAATTCCAGGATCTCGTCCAGCACTTCGTAGGGACGCGCGTTGGGTCGGTCAATTTTGTTGATAACCACAATCGGCGCCAATCCTGCAGCCAAGGCTTTCCGCAATACAAAACGAGTCTGGGGCATGGGACCTTCGAAGGCGTCCACCAGCAATAGAACCCCATCGACCATCTGGACGATGCGCTCTACTTCGCCGCCAAAATCCGAATGTCCCGGGGTATCGACGATATTGAACTTATATTGATGATAAACAACCGCAGTATTTTTCGCCATGATCGTGATGCCGCGTTCGCGTTCCAGATCATTTCGGTCCATAACTCTGTCTTCTACCACCTGCCGGTTGTGAAAGACTCCGCTCTGTTTTAACATACCGTCCACCAGGGTAGTCTTGCCATGATCGACGTGGGCAATAATCGCTAGATTGCGGATTAACGACTGGTTCATGATAATCCTTCTTTCCAAGTCAGACCTGATTGCTGATTCAAGCATTCCAAGCAATAAGTATACACAAATCGAACGAATGCAACAAGCAGCTTATATTTAAACGCTTAGAAACAGCATCATCCAGGGAGCACAAATCGGAGGCAGCGTCAATCTGGGATAGGAATATCGAAACCAGGACTAAATTAAAGCCGCAGATGGGTCCTGAATTGGTGCTCCGGCCTTGGATATCTTTCATCGGCTCCGCTCAAAAGAGCGAAACCGGACATGGGACGTCAAGTGAAATGGAGACAAAGATTGGCTCACTTGACCTGATCCAGAATCCTAGCGGGCAGTGCCTAATTCCATAAACTCGATGCCCTTGTTTTTTTCCAGAGCCTGCTGGATCCAGGAGTCTTTGAAAAGCACTACCTGATTGCCGTATTGGTCTTCCACCAAGGCCACTCCACTGGAATACCCCAGTGATTTGGAGGTTACTGGTTCGGATTTTACCCAACGGGCGAATGAGTAGGGGAGTTTTTCAATAATGATATCCACTCCGTATTCGCTCTTCATCCGATACTCCAAAACTTCAAATTGAAGGCTTCCCACCACTCCAATAGTAAGGGTTTCCACCCCTAAATCAGCCTGCTTGAAAACCTGAATGGCACCTTCTTCACTAATCTGATGGATGCCCTTCAAGAACTGCTTGCGTTTCAGAGCATCTCTGGTCAACACCCTGGCAAAATGTTCGGCGGGGAATATGGGTATGCCGGCAAAATTAAAAGTCTCTTTGCTTTCGCAAAGGGTATCTCCGATCTTGAAAATTCCTGGATCGAATACGCCGATGATGTCGCCGGCATATGCTTCGTCAACCATGGTGCGCTCTTGAGCAAAAAATTGCTGCGGTTGCGATAGGCGGAGGCTTTTTTTCGTACGTACATGGTTGACGTCCATGCCTTTCGAAAATCTTCCTGAGCAAATGCGGATAAAAGCCAGGCGATCGCGATGATCCGGGTCCATATTTGCCTGGATCTTGAAGACAAATCCTGAAAAAGAAGGATTGTAGGGGTCTACGGGTCCGTGGTCGCTATCCCGGATCCCCGGATGGGGTGCCAGACTGATGAATTTATCCAGGAAAGGCTGGACTCCAAAGTTGGTCATGGCACTGCCGAAAAACATGGGACTCAGCTGGCCAGCCTTCACTTGTTCCATATCAAAGTTGTCTCCGGCGATGTCCAGCAGGGTAATGTCTTCCAACAGCTGATCGTATAGATAGTCGCCCAGAAACCCTCGAAATGTTTTATCCTCTATGCTGCCCGAGGTAGAGGAAATTATGTTTGCACCATGATCTCCGGCAGAAAAGATCTCAATTTGAGCTTGTTCACGATTGTATACACCTTTAAAGTTGCCTTCGGTACCTATGGGCCAGTTCATGGGACAGGATCGAATGCCCAGAGTTGATTCGATTTCCTCCATCAGCTCGAATGGGTTTTTGCAGAATCGGTCCAGCTTGTTTACGAAGGTGAAAACCGGTATACCGCGCATCCGGCAGACATGAAACAATTTTTTGGTTTGTTCCTCAACGCCTTTGGCACCGTCAATCAGCATAACCGCGCTGTCGGCGGCTGTCAGGGTTCGGTAGGTATCTTCACTGAAGTCCTGATGACCAGGAGTATCGAGGATATTGATGCGGCATCCATTATAATCAAATTGTAAAACGCTTGAAGTAACCGAGATCCCTCTTTGTTTCTCGATTTCCATCCAGTCCGAAACTGCGTGTTTGGCCGCTTTTCGTCCCTTTACCGTCCCAGCCAGGCGGATGGCTCCCCCATACAACAGCAGTTTTTCGGTAAGGGTGGTTTTGCCGGCGTCCGGATGGGATATGATCGCAAATGTACGGCGGCGGTTTACTTCACTGATTAGATCGTAGTTCACTGACAACATCCTTCAACATAAGATTCCAGAATTTGATTATAGCTCATTTTCGGTAACGGGCCAGCAATTTAACAGGACATGAGGAATAATTGTTGGTTTTGCAGCCGAAAAATCAAACCGGTAAATTTAAGAGCGAAGAAGATAACTGGTTTTCTGGGCCAAAGCCAGCTCCGGCTCATCATTATTTGGTCAATATACATATTTTACTGC
>CAZDND010000099.1:4263-6677 GCA_964506825.1 uncultured Syntrophothermus sp. | reverse complement strand
AGAAGATTTGGAGGAGGGGTACAGCATGGATTGGTATGTAGGCGTATTGAAAAAATATGCGGTTTTCGATGGTCGTGCCCGGCGGATGGAATTCTGGATGTTCATATTGGTCAACTGCGTGATTAGTCTGGTTTTGGGCAGGGTTGATTCGATGTTGGGTTTCACCAATCCGAACACCGGTCAGGGGTTTATCTCTGGTCTCTATTCATTAGGCATTCTACTGCCTTCCATCGGAGTAAACATCCGCAGGCTGCATGATGTGGGGCGTAGCGGTTGGTTCATGTTTATCAACCTGATTCCCATCATCGGGTGGATTTGGTACCTGGTAGTCATGGCTACCGAAGGGCAGCCGGGGACCAATAAATATGGACCCAATCCCAAAGAGACTCCAACCATCGACGTTCCTTCCCAGCCCGTGATGTGAATTATCAGGAGATCAAAGGGCGGCGATCAGCGAGGCATCGTCGTTCCGGGGGCTGTTGACCCGGGTGGAGACCGGATAGGCGGTCAGGCCGGGCATGGTTTCCAGTTGGTCCAAAAAGGACCGGACTTCGCTGCTATCGCTGCCGCTTAAGCCGTTTAGCCAGTATTCCTCCTGCTCCCGGCGGAGTACCAGGGGCATGCGGTCATGGATATGGGCCAATTCCGGCCGGGGCTCGGTGGTCAGAATGGTATAGGTCCGGAGAACTATGTTCTCGCCGTTCCATTCTTCCCACAGGCCAGCCATGCCGAAGGGTTCCCGGGAGGGCAGGACGATCCGCATCGGCTGCTTGCCGGTCGGGGTAGGCTGCCATTCATAGTAACCGTCAGCCGGCACAATACAGCGCTGTTTGCGCACGGCGTGCCTGAAGGAAGGCTTTTGTTCCACGGTTTCAACCCGGGCATTTATGAGCCGGCTGCCGATAGTTGGGGCCTTGGCCCAAAAGGGTACCAGTCCCCACTGCATCATCTCTATCCGCCGGGTGCCTTCTCCAGTGATAACCGGCATTTTCTGGGTGGGGGCGACATTGTACCGGGGGCCGTAGTCCAGCCCCAGGGCCGGCACATCGAATCTCTGGGTTAGTTCTTCGACATCCGAGGTCAGGGAATAACGGCCGCACATCAGAACCACCTCTTTTCGTCGGCCCAGCAGCAGGCCAGTTTTGGATTTGGCCTGGCCGCGTGCGTTAACCTACTTTCATTTTACCCCGCTCACCGATAAAATGGATAGCAAAAGCAGAATACGGTCTCCGACCTGTATACTGCTGGAAATGAGCATTTTAATGCATGTATATTTCATAACCGCAGCCATATTCTTAGCCCTGGGGCTGATGGTACACGTTTTTAAATGGCATTTCCTGATTGCCGGCTATAACACCATGTCCCGGGAGAAGAAGAAAAATGTAGACACTGAAGGACTGGGACGGGCCCTGGGGTATTACGGCTATGCCAACGCGGCGGTCTTCCTCTTGACGGGGATTCTGGATGCGGCAGGTATTAAGCTGGGAATGACCCCGGCTATGGTCTTTTTTGCCGTTACCACATTAGTTATGTTGGTCAGGACCCAGAAATACGACGGTAACCTTTATGATGCCCAGGGTCAGCTGCGGCCCGGGGCGGGAAAGAAGCTGGCAGTCTCCCTGGGGGTGATGGGGATCACCCTGGCCGGAGTGGCTCTGCTGATGTTATACCTTGCCCAGCCGATCCAGGTGTCGTTTTTGGAACCAGGCCTGCAGATCCGGGGCATGTATGGCGATACTTATGCCTGGGGAGACATCGATGAGGTTAGCCTGGAGGAAAAACTTCCTGCCATCGAGCTTCGGACCAATGGATCCGCAGTCGGTGACCACCTCCGGGGATATTTCCGGACCAGGGAATACGGCTCGGTCAAGCTATTTTTGGATGATCGGGAGCCACCGTTCATATTCATGAAGGTTAAGGGCGAGATAATCATTTTAAACCGTGGGAGTGCTGCCCAAACCCTCGACACCTACCATAATATCCTCACCAGTCGGGAGCGGGCGAAGGGGTCCCAGGCCGGCTCCGAGGGAGCAGGATCTAGCTCCGGGGGAGCAGGGTCTGGCTCTGGAAACGGATCTGGCTCCGCAGGAGGCGGGGGGAAGTCCTGAGCCTTTCCAGCTGTATGTAGCAGCCCGATCACAGGGTTGACCCTTCAGAAGCGGCCAAAATGCCAGTCAGATTTTGGTATAGATGTTGCCTTTCCCAAGCATTATTCACCGCCAACCATGGTTTCGAACCCCAGGAAGATGTTATAATACAAGAGTAATCCCATGGAATTAGTAAACTAAACAAAATTTAATCCGACCATGTTGATCCGATTGGCAAAATCTGCAGCTTACTGGGGTAAACTGAGGGTACGGGGAGGCAAAGAGGATGAACAGTATTCTCCGCAGAAGGCTTGAGCCCCCATATTG
>CAZDND010000099.1:0-4253 GCA_964506825.1 uncultured Syntrophothermus sp. | reverse complement strand
CATTTCATCTTATCGGGACCGGGGGCCCAATCTCCGGGGCTGGCAGGACCATGCGATTAGTGAAGAAGGTGCGATAATGATCACTAAAACCAGCATAAAAATAGCCGGCATGAGCTGCGCCGCCTGTGCAGCCCGGATTGAAAAAGGACTGTCCAAGCTGGAAGGAGTTGAGTCCGCCAACGTAAACCTGGCCATGGAGCGGGCCACGGTCCAATATGACGACCAGCTGGTGCAGCCGGATAAATTTGATGAGTTGATCACCCGGTTCGGCTATTCGGTGATCCCGGAACAGGCCAACCAAGCCAGCCAAGTCAATCTAAAAATTACCGGCATGACCTGCGCCGCCTGTTCTGCACGGATCGAGAAGAAACTAAATTCCCTGGAAGGGGTCGCAGCAGCCAACGTGAATCTTTCCACCGAAAGGGCCACCATCGCCTTTGATCCCGGGCGCATCCGGGTGGGGGAAATGATCAGTGCCATACAGGCCCTGGGATACAGCGCCGAGATGGTCGAAGACGTCAGCCGGGATGCTGAAAAGGAGCAGAAGGAAGCCGAGATTCGTAATATGCGCATGGCTTTGATCGCTTCAGCGCTGCTCAGTCTGCCGCTAGTGTTGGCCATGATTCTCAGCCTGCTCAAAGTCCACAATCCGGCCGTGGCTTGGCTGCATAATCCATATTTTCAGTTGGCGGTGGCTGCCCCGGTGCAGTTCATTATTGGTGCCAGGTTTTATAAGCAATCCTATTACGCTATAAGGTCCGGCAGCGCCAATATGGACGTTCTGGTTGCCATGGGCACTTCAGCGGCCTATTTCTTCAGCCTGTATAACGTGTTCTTTCAAAAAGTTCCGGCGGGCATGATGAAAGACCTGTACTTTGAGGCTTCGGCGATAATCATTACCCTCATCCTTTTGGGCAAGTACCTGGAGGCTATAGCCAAAGGCAAGACCTCAGAGGCTATCAAAAAACTGGCCGAAATGCAGGCGAAAACTGCCCGGGTCATAAGGAAGGATCAGGAAATCGACATCCCCATTGAAGAAGTGCTGCTGGGGGACATAGTCGTGGTGCGGCCGGGGGAAAAAGTGCCCGTGGAGGGAACGTCTTCCCTGGATGAATCGATGCTGACCGGTGAAAGCCTGCCGGTGGACAAAAACCCGGGTGATCTGGTATTTGGAGCTACCATCAATAAATTCGGGGTCTTCAAATTGGAAGCCACCCGGGTAGGAAAAGATACTGCTCTGGCCCAGATTATCAAGATGGTGGAGGATGCCCAGGGCACTAAAGCTCCCATTCAAAAGATTGCCGATCAGATCGCGGGTATTTTCGTACCTGTGGTATTGGTGATTGCCGTGGCGACTTTCGGGGTCTGGTACTTGACCGGTGCCGGCATCAACAAGTCGCTGATCAGCGCGGTAGCGGTGCTGGTCATAGCCTGCCCCTGCGCTCTGGGACTGGCAACACCCACCGCCATCATGGTGGGAACGGGTAAGGGCGCGGAAAACGGCATCCTCATCAAAGGCGGCGAATATCTGGAAATGGCTTATAAATTGGATACCGTAGTCCTGGACAAGACCGGAACCATTACCAAAGGGAAACCGGAAGTGACGGATGTGATCCCGTTGGGCCGATTGGATGAAAATGCTATATTGCGATTGGCGTCCCGGGCTGAAAAAAGTTCCGAACATCCCCTGGGAGCTGCCATATATGAAAAGGGCAAACAGGTTTTTGGCACCATCGATGATGCGGAAGGTTTTGAAGCCATACCTGGCCGAGGGGTCAGGGCTGTGGTCAATGCCCAGGAAGTATTTGTGGGAACCAGAATGCTCATGAGGGACAAGGGTGTGGCCCTTGATGCCATGGAAGGATCCATAACCAGATTGGAAGACCAGGGGAAAACGGCCATGCTCATGGCAGTGAACGGCAATCTGGAGGCGATTCTAGCGGTGGCCGACACGCTCAAGGAGAATTCCCGGGAAGCCATTGCCGATCTCAGGGCGATGGGCATAGAGGTGTATATGATCACCGGTGACAACCAGCGGACCGCTGATGCGATTGCCCGCCAGGTGGGCATCAGCACCGTGCTGGCTGAGGTGCTGCCGGAGAACAAGGCGCAGGAAGTAGCCAGACTTCAGGCTCAGGGACGAAAAGTGGCGATGATAGGCGATGGCATCAATGATGCTCCAGCTTTGGCTACCGCCGACATCGGCATGGCTATGGGCACCGGCACCGACGTAGCTATGGAGGCGGCGGACATCACCTTGATGCGGGGCGATCTGCGGACTATTCCAGCCGCTATCCGGCTATCCCGCCAAACCATGCGCAAGATCAAGCAAAATCTTTTCTGGGCTTTTTTTTACAATATCATCGGGATCCCCTTTGCCGCCATGGGGATGCTGAACCCAATTATTGCGGGGGCGGCCATGGCCTTCAGTTCGGTGTCGGTGGTGACCAATTCGCTGAGTCTGAAGAGGTTCGATCCCAACCAGAGGTAACGCGCCAGCGCTCGGGCCGGTCCTCAGAAGGACCGGCGTTTCCAAGTCGCTCAAGATAAACATTGAAAGGAGATGTCATTATGGCCAATGAAATAATCACTTTAAATGTGGAAGGAATGTCCTGCATGCACTGCGTTAAGGCGGTCAAGGACGCGGTGGAATCCCTGCCCGGGATCAGTAGGGTGGAGGTAGACCTGGCTGGGAAAAAGGTTGAGGTGGCCTTCGACGGAGAAAAGGTAAAGCTTGCCAGCATCAAGGACAAGATAACCGAAGCCGGCTACGAAGTGGTCTGAGAACCAGCGCTGAAGGTGAACAGAAGATAACCGGCGGACAGGAATGCCCAATAAGAAGGCCGAATCTATGGTAGATACGGCCTTCTCATCATTCCCATCCGGGGCGGATATCCCTGGTTGGGTAGGCTGCGGTTGGCGGCGGGCAGAGGCTTCAATCTTGGGCCGCAACCCCCACCCGGGCTGTCGATGGTTGGTAAGTTGTTTATGAAAACATGGGCGTGGAAAGGTAGCGCTCCCCGGTATCGGGCAGGAGGGCGACTATTATCTTGCCCTTATTTTCAGGGCGTTTGGCCAGCTCGGCGGCAGCCCACACCGCTGCACCCGAGGAAATTCCAACCAGCACGCCTTCATGCCTGGCGATCTCCCTGCCAGTGGCAAAGGCGTCTTCGTTTTCCACGGCAATGATTTCATCGTATATCTTGGTATTCAAGGTTTCAGGCACAAATCCGGCGCCGATGCCCTGAATCTGGTGGGTACCGGCGATGCCTTTGGAAAGTACCGGTGAACCCGCTGGTTCGACAGCGACGACTCTGATGTTTGGATTCCGTGATTTCAGATACTCGCCGGTTCCGGATATAGTTCCGCCGGTGCCGACGCTTGCCACAAAAATATCCAGGGTGCCATCGGTGTCTTCCCAGATCTCAGGTCCCGTGGTCTCTCTATGGACCGAGGGATTGATCATATTGGTGAACTGGCCTGGAATAAAGCTGTTGGGAGTTGAAGTCCCCAGTTCCTCGGCCTTGGCGATAGCGCCCCTCATGCCCAAATCACCCTCGGTGAGCACCAGTTCGGCCCCATAGGCCTTGAGCAGACTGCGGCGTTCCTCACTCATGGTTTCCGGCATGGTCAGGATGATTCTATAGCCCCGGGCCGCCGCTACGGAGGCCAGGCCGATGCCGGTATTGCCGGAGGTTGGCTCGATGATGACCGATTCCGGCTGAAGCAGTCCCCTGGCTTCGGCATCGTCCAGCATGGCCTTGGCTATCCGGTCTTTAACGCTGCCCGCTGGATTGAAGTATTCCAGTTTGGCCAGAATGGTGGCCTCCAGTTGATGGGCTTTTTCAAAATTGGCCAGTTCCAGCAGTGGGGTGTTTCCTATCAGATCGGTGATGGTTTTGTATATTTTCACAGCTGTTCCCTCCTTGTATTCCTGGGCACGATTTGCCAGCTGCCCTTGTGAACAATTATCCAGATTATACTATAGGAATAGTAGGGATAAAAGTGGCGGTCCAATGAGAATACCCGGGAAATCTAGAGGCGTCTTTTAAGAACTGGAGAACAACCATCGCTCTAAATCCTCTGAATAGCATCGCCAGCAGCATAATTTCGAGGGCGCGAAGACCCGGCCAGGGGTAGGTATTTGCAAGCCAGGCGGGTATCCGGAACGGTTGCGGCAGCTCCAAGGATGGGGAATAATTGTCCGGATGGGTCCAAAAAATTCTTTTGCTGAGAGACAGTTATCAAGTATG
>CAZDND010000098.1:0-6704 GCA_964506825.1 uncultured Syntrophothermus sp. | reverse complement strand
TTAACCACCATATTGGACCAATGCTCACGCCGAGGCCGTTTAAAAAGGGTACTTTATCAGTGGTCTCGAACCGTCCCCATGCCTTGGGATGGATTTTACCTACCGGGATGGTCCGTAATAAACTAGAATTAAACCAGGCAGTGTTATTACAGATGGAGAAAAACATATGCGATCAAATGATATTGTGGAACAACTCCTGCCGCTGCTGGCGCCTGACGATTCCAGGCAAATCTACCTGGTAGGCGGATACCTACGGGACCGCCTGACCGGTTACAATCCCCCGGATATCGACCTGGTGACCGAGGGTTCCCTGCCAGAAGCCCTCTGGAGGCTGGCGTCAGCTTTGTCCGGGACCATAGTAGAGCTATCTCCGGGAAAATCTGTTTACCGGGTGGTTTCCCGGCGGGCCCAGGTAGACCTGGAAGGCATCCCGACCGGCGGTTTAGCCGCCAACCTGGGACAGCGTGATTTCACCCTGAACGCCATGGCACTTTCGCTGGCGGATGCTTTGCGCCCGGATTGGCAGGACGGTATCATTGATCCTTTCGGGGGAAGGGAAGACATCCGCCAAAAAAGAATCCGGGCCGTATCGGCGGCTGCCCTGGCCGAGGATCCGCTCCGGTGCCTCCGGGCCTTCAGGTTGGCGGGCAAACTGGGCTTCGCCATTGAGGACGCAACCCTGAAACTGATCCGGCAATCAGCTGATCTGATTCGAAACACCGCAGCGGAAAGAGTTTGGGAGGAATTGTCGGCGATCCTGACCCAGCAGGATGCATCCCGGACCCTGGGGTATTTGGACCAGCAAACTCACCTGCTGGAGATCATCCTGCCCGAAATCGCTCCCCTCAAGGGACTGGACCAGGGGAAATTCCACTATGAGGACGCCTGGAATCACTCCCTGCATACTCTGGAGTGCCTGGAAACATGGCTGGGCAGCCCGGTCGCAGCGAACTACGGCATTAAGCCCTATCTCCAAACTCCTCTGGCTGGATCACGGACCCGGGGTACGCTGCTCAAGCTGGCCTGCCTGCTGCACGATATCGGCAAGCCACAGGCGCTGCAGCTCAAAGATACTGGCCAGCCCTCGTTCATCGGCCATGCCCGGATAGGAGAACAAGCCATCCAGGCGATCTCTGCACGGCTGAAAATAAGCCGCCGGGAAAGGGAATTTCTGAGTCGGGTGGTCGGGGATCACATGACGCCCCTGACCCTTTATTACGGCGATTTTCCTTCACCCAGGGT
Source organism: uncultured Syntrophothermus sp. (assembly GCA_964506825.1). Lineage (GTDB taxonomy): Bacteria > Bacillota > Syntrophomonadia > Syntrophomonadales > DTU052 > JAAYDA01. The sequence goes on along the minus strand of CAZDND010000098.1, from coordinate 5,462 downwards.
CCTGCGACGCCACTTCAACCGGTTGGGGGAGGATATCATCGGGGTGTTGCTGATTTCCCTAGCCGATTACCTTTCCAAGTCCGCCGGTTCAAGCTCGTCTGCTCCGGAGGCCTACACGACCTACATTTTGGAGATGCTGGCTGCCTATAACGACCATGGAGAGGAATACACCCGCAGAACCGACCTGCTGAACGGCCGGGATATTCAGACTCTGCTGGGTATCGGGCCATCGCCCCTGATCAGCCGTGCTCTGGAGGCTCTTTCCGACGCCCAATTTGAGGGCTCGGTCACCAGTCGGGAGCAAGCTGAAGCATTCATCCTCAGCTGGAGTAGCCGCTTGGACCACCCTGCTGATTAGGGCCAGCTATGGGGTTTATGTGCCAGACTGGGTCCCGGTCAGAGTTTGGATTTGCCCGGATCCCAGGTTCAAGGGGCGCAGAAAATCTCATCATGCAGGCAGGAAACTCGATCCTGCCGTCGAAGAATTGTTGGTAACCAAATATGTCTCCGATCCTGATTTTCTTTAGCCAAACAGGTATGAAGATCAGGACGATGGGTGCAACTGGAAACAAGTGCGCCTCCCGCATTTGGAAAGGAGAGTGAATAGGCGAGATTATAGAGTCGAGCCTGCTATTTTATGCGGGGTCGGCTTTTTTGTCTGCAAAATGACTGGAGGCAAGAGCCGAATATTTACGGATAAATTTTGAGGAGGTAAATCATGTTTGCTAAGAAAAAATTGTTGCCATTGGTTGTAATTTTGGTCTTTCTGGTCAGCCTAATGGGCTGTGCAGCCAAAACCACTGAGACCACTACCGCTCCCCCAACCCCGGACAAGCCCAATCTTATACTGGCTACTACGACCAGCACCCAGGACAGCGGCTTATTGGATGTCCTGATCCCGGAGTTTGAATCCAAGACCGGTTATGTTGTCAAGACCATCGCGGTCGGCACCGGCGCTGCCCTGGAAATGGGGACAAAAGGCGAAGCCGATGTGCTGCTGGTCCATGCTCCTGCCTCAGAGAAACCCCTGGTGGACAGTGGCGTAGGCATCAATTACCAGCTGGTTATGCATAACGACTTTATCATTATCGGACCGGCTGCTGATCCAGCTGGCATCAAGGGAACCGCCACCACCGCAGAAGCCCTGAAGAAGATCAATGCTGCCGGCAGCATCTTTGTTTCCCGGGGCGACGATTCCGGGACCCACAAAGCTGAACTCAAACTATGGACCGCCGCCGGTATCACTCCGGCAGTAGGTGCAACCTACCAGGCAACCGGCCAAGGCATGGGAGCGACCCTGACTGTCGCCGAACAGAAAGGGGCCTATACCCTGACCGACCGGGCCACTTACCTGGCACAAAAGGATAACCTCACCCTGGAAATCATGGTGGAAGGTGAAAAGTCCCTGCTGAACATTTATCATGTAATGCAGGTCAACCCCGAAAAATTCCCGGCTCTGGCTGCCAATATGAATCCGGATGGCGCCAAGGCTTTTGTAGATTTCATGGTAGCCCCGGAAACCCAGACCATGATCTCCGAATTCGGTGTTGACACATACGGACAGCCCCTATTCTATGCAGATGCCGGCAAGAGCATGGATGACCTGGGAAAATAAACAGCAACTCGTAAGGTGGATTGATTGATTTGCAGCTGATTTGGGAGGGCCTGGTCAAGGCCTTTGAGATTCTGATGACCTTGGATTCGCAAGTGCTGGAGGTCTGCTGGCTGACCTTAAGGGTGTCGGGGACCGCGACGCTGATCAGTGTCGCCATCGGGGTCCCCCTGGGATGCCTTCTGGCCCTGAGCAGATTCCCGGGCCGTGGTTTCCTGGTCAGCCTGGCCAACTTTGGAATGGGGCTGCCGCCGGTCGTCGTGGGTCTGTGGGTGAGTATTTTCTTATGGAGATCGGGGCCTTTTGGGCCCCTGAACCTCATCTATACTCCGACGGCGATTATAATCGCTCAAGCGGTTATCGCCTCCCCCATTGTCACCAGCTTTACCCTGGCAGCCATTCAGCAGGTCAGCCCCCGGCTGAGGCTGCAGATGAAGGCCCTGGGGGCCAACCAGCTGCAGATGTATTGGATGCTCATCAAGGAATCCCGGCTGGGCTTGCTGGCCGCCGTCATGGCCGGCTTTGGAGGGGTTATCTCCGAAGTCGGCGCTTCCATGATGGTCGGGGGCAATATCCAGGGGATGACCCGGGTGCTGACCACCGCCACAGTGATGGAAGTCTCAAAGGGTGCCTTCGATGTGGCCATCGCTCTGAGCATTATCCTCCTTCTGCTGGCCTACACCGTAACCGCAGTTCTGACTACTTTTCAGCAATGGGGAAAGCATTATGAATAAGGTCATCGAAATCAGAGATTTGACCCTGGTTCTGGGTGGGCGGACCATCCTCGACATCCCGGAATTTATCCTGGAGGACCAGCAGTCCATCAGCCTGATGGGTCCCAACGGCGCAGGAAAATCGACCCTGATGTTTATCATGGCGGCGCTGCAGGAGCCCACCAGCGGCACGGTCACCTACTTTGGCCATCCAGTTGAGGATCATGACCTGGTAGTATTGCGCCGGCGCATGGCCATGGTATTCCAAAAGCCCCTGCTATTTGAGGGCACGGTAGCTGACAATGTGGAGTTGGGTCTTAAGCTCCGTCATCTCAGCCGACCGGAACGGCAAAAGATGGTGACCCCCTGGCTGGACAAGCTGCGCATTGCCCACCTTGCCAAACGCCGGGCCCGATCCCTGTCAGGAGGAGAAGCCCAGCGGGTTGCCATTGCCCAGGCCCTGGTGCTGGAGCCGGAGATAATTTTCCTGGATGAGCCCTTTGCCAACCTGGACAAAGAAATCCGCCGGGAACTGATCGATGAGATCGGCCCCATCTTGAGAGCGCAGAAAATGACCACCGTCATGGTTACCCACAGTCGCCTGGAAGCGGATGCCATGACCGATATGATCTATAATATGGAAGACGGAGAAATCATCAGCTGTGAAATAATGACGCCGGAGTCCCGGGGTGTTCCGGCGGTCTGATCTGAAGCAAGGATGCTCCCAACCCCACCAGTTGGCTTCCGCAGCCTATCCAAAGGTTCCAGCCTTGGTCCCCTTCACATTTGTGTTATATTTTAATCGGAAGTTTTAAGCCGGATCTTCGCAGCGGAGCCGGAAAGGCGCTGCATACTCCACCATCCAGCCGGCATTATGAAGGAGGCTGTCGTGTTGAGCGATCATCTGAACTGGTGTTATGAACAACGATGCCAAAAAGTTGTGAAATCCTTGCAGCAAAATGGTTTTGAAGCTGTCTACTGCGCCACCCGTCAGGAAGCGGTGGACGAGATATTGATCGAAGCTCAGGCAGCCGCCGCCGTCGGTGTGGGCGGGTCTCATACCCTGTTGGAACTGGGAGTGAAGGCCGATCTGGCCCGGATGGGCAAAGAATTACTGGACCACAACCTGCCGGGGTTAACCCCGGAGGAACAGCTGGCCCTGAGGCGCGCCGAGCTGACCTGCGACCTTTTCCTGACCAGCACCAATGCGGTCACCCTGGCGGGAGAGCTGGTGAATGTGGACGGAGTCGGCAACCGGGTGGGCGCCATGGCTTTCGGCCCCCAGAGAGTCATCATTGCCGCCGGACGCAACAAGATTACCGAAGATTTACCGGCCGCCCTCCAGCGGATCAAGGCCATCGCCGCCCCGGCCAATGCCCGACGGCTAAATAAAAAGCTGCCTTGTGCCATCACTGGCTTCTGCGCCGACTGCCACTCCCCGGAAAGCATCTGCCGGGTCACGGTCATCCTGGATCGGATGCCCATATTGAGCAGCATCCGGGTGCTGATCATCAATGAGGATTTGGGATATTAATCGACGCGGGGAGCTCCCGCCTGGCAGAACAGCCCCTTGCATCATTTGCCCTTTGCCATCGCGAATTACTCCCCAGCCTACCGGTTCCCCAGGTGGATTACCGTATGCCCACTACTCATCCCCGCTATAACTCCATCCATGATCGTCGTGATAGATCATCAACCGGCTCATGCCGCCATCGACGTTAATATTCTCCCCGGTAATGAACCCACTGTCCGCGCCGCATAAAAACAGAGCCAATTTAGCAATGTCCCGGGGACGACCCACCCTTTTTACCGGGTGCTGTTTCCGGTCTTCATCACTCAATTCGCTATCAGTAGTGTCGATCCAACCCGGCGAGATGGAGTTGACCCTGACCCGGCCTGCCAGACTCACCGCCAGTGCATGGGTAAGAGCCGAAATCCCGCCTTTGGCTGCGGTATAGCTTTCCGTGTCCGGCTGAGACATGCCCGCACGGGTGGATGATATGTTCACAATGGCCGCCTGATCATTGAAGTGGTCCCGGAACAGCCTGGCCAGCATGTAGGGTGCCGTCACCCCCACCTGGAGTACGTAGGAGAAGTCATCGTAGCTGCATCCAGACAGGATACCTCCCCGGCTTAGACAGGCATTGTTGATCAGGTAGTCTATCTTCCCGTATTTGCGGATCACCTGGCCGGCGAATTTTTCCAGCACCGGCTCTTCGGCTATATCCCCGCAAAAATACAAGTCGCAGGCCACCGGTTGGGGGTTGAGGTCGATGACCGCCACCCGAGCCCCAGCTTTGATGAATTCCCGGGTAATGGACTGACCTATTCCATGGGCTCCGCCGGTTACAACTACTATCTTACGTTCAAAATCCATGGCATCGTCCTCCTGTCAGCCCCCCGCTGCCTTCCTTTTTATGGATTGTACCACAACCCGCCGCCGATACCCACTCTGCGGCCCATTTCGGCTGCTTACTTCTCCTCAAATCGACGCCGGGATCAGCACGGAGCCATTCCCGCACCCCGTAGCTGCAAAGATGGTATAATATATAATCGAACAAAGAAATAAGGAAGCGTATTTATGGATAATTTATTCAGTGAACTGGGCATATCGCCTCCTATCCTGGAGGCCTTGGAAGATATGGGCTTCGAGTCTCCCACCGAGGTGCAGACCCAAGCCATCCCTCATGTCCTGCAAGGTCAGGACGTCATCGTGATTTCCAAAACCGGCAGCGGCAAAACCGCCGTCTATGGAGTCCCCCTGCTGCAAATGACCGATCCCGGGATTGTGGAGCCTCAGGGGCTGATCCTAACCCCCACCCGGGAACTGGCGGTCCAGGTGGACAGCGACCTCAAACGTATGGCCAAGCATCTCCCACACCGCACCACCGCCGTATACGGACAACACAGCATGAATGTCGAGCTGCAGGCCCTGCATAAAGGCGTATCCATTGTCACCGGGACTCCGGGTCGGGTCTACGACCACATATCCCACGGCAACCTGAAGATGAGAAATATTCGGTTTCTGGTACTGGACGAAGCTGACCGGATGCTGGACATAGGTTTTTTTGACCAGGTTAGGCAGATCATCAAGACCGTGCCCAGAAACCGGGTCACCCTGTTGTTTTCTGCCACCA
>CAZDND010000097.1:0-6799 GCA_964506825.1 uncultured Syntrophothermus sp. | reverse complement strand
AATTTTCAGCCCGGATTCCAGAATCTGGCGGGGAGTGCCCAGGGCTGCCATCTCTCCATCCGAAAGAACCAAGACTCGGTCGGCATTCTGGAACACGTCCTGCAATCGGTGGGATATTATGACTATCCCCTTTTTTCCCTGGCGGCTAAGAGACTTTAAGGCTGCCATTAAAGCTTTGCGGCTTTCGAAATCCAGCCCCGCCCCCGGTTCGTCCAACACCAGGTAATCGGGATCAATAGCCAGCACGCCCGCAATGGCCACCCGTCGCTTCTGTCCCCCGCTCAAAGTCTGCGGATCAGCCTGACTCAGGGTATCAAAATCCAGTTCCAGGGCCTGCATAGCCCACCGGACCCGTTGCTCCAATTCGCAGCCTCTTATTCCCATGTTCCGTGGACCGAAAGCCACATCATCATAAACCCGGTTTTCGAACAACTGGTCTTCCGGAGACTGAAAAACCAGACCCACCTTTTGTCGGAGTCTGGTCTTATCCTGCCGCTGGCACCGTGCAGGATCAATACCATCGATTGTGACCTGTCCCTGGCTTGCCCGCAGAATTCCGTTCATTAACTGCGCCAGGGTGCTTTTCCCCGAGCTGGTTGGCCCTATAACTCCTACTATTTCAGCCTTGTCCACTTCCAGGTCAATATTTGACAAGGCAGTTCTTTCCCAAGGCATCCCCTGCCCGTATGCATAACCTACCCCGGATAATTTTATGGACATAGCCTCACCCGTTCTGATAGTTTCCTGATCTTGTCAGCCTGTTTTCCCTGAGTATCTCCACCAGCTGATCCACCTGGAGAACCGGTGGAATTGAATATCCCCGTAGTCTAAGGGCATCTGCCAGGAGGACTATTTCTGGAGTTTCCAGTCCCGCCTGCTCCATCTGCCCATGATCAGTAAGAATATCCATAGGTGATCCCTGCATGGTGATGCGCCCTTGATCAAGCACCACCACCCGATCGGCACTGATGGCCTCTTCGGGGAAATGGGTGACCATAATTATCCCGGTCTTCTCTTCCCGGTTTAATCGGATCAAGGTCTGGATAACCTCTTCCCTCCCCCGGGGGTCCAGCATGGAAGTGGGTTCGTCCAGGACCATGTATCGGGGCTGAAGCGCCAGCACCCCCGCTATCGCCACTCGCTGCTTCTCTCCTCCGGACAAATGATAAAGGGAATCCTTTCTCCGGCTCTCCATCCCCACCACCGCCAGGGCCCTTTGCACCCGGTCCTCGATTATGTTTGAGGGCAACCCCAGGTTCTCCGGTCCGAAAGCAACGTCTTCCTCTACTATGCTGGCCACCAACTGGTTTTCGGGATCAGAAAAAAGCAGGCCCACCCGTTGCCTGATGGCGATTAATTGATTTTGGTCGCGGGTGTTTAACCCGTCGACCAAAACATCACCCGCACAGGGAACAAGTAGCCCATTTAGCAACTTGGTCAATGTAGATTTTCCCGAGGCGTTCCTGCCTATTACGGCGATAAATTCCCCGGGGCGGATTGCCAAATCAACACCCCCAAGGACTGTATGACCTCCGGAATATTGAAACGACACTCCGTTGATTTCGATCACGATTACTTGACCAGCTCAATTACCGCCATTGGAGCGCCATCGCCTTTTCTGAAGCCGGTTTTGATGATCCGGGTATAACCTCCGGATCTATCCTCATATCTTTTGGCCAGGTCTTCGAATACCTTGAAAACAACAGCTTCATCCATCACAAACGACAATGCCTGACGACGGGAATGAAGATCACCCTTCTTGCCCAGAGTGATTATCTTTTCTGCAACCCGCTTGATCTCCTTCGCCCGGGTTTCAGTGGTGGTTATTTTCTCATGGGCCAGCAGCGAAGTGACGGAATTCCTCAATAAGGATCTTCTGTGGTCGCTTCGAAGTCCCATTCTCCTGTATGCCAACTCTGTTTCCCCCTTCCTGGTTATTCCTCCAGCAGTTTGAACGACAACCCTAGTTCGCCAAGCTTCTGCTCGATTTCATCCAGGGATTTCTGTCCCAAATTCCTAATTTTGCCCATCTCATCACGGGTTTTCTCGACCAGATCCCCCACAGTGTTGATGTTCGCTCTTTTCAGGCCATTAGAGGCACGAACCGACAATTCCAGTTCCTCGATGGGCATTTCCGGAATCTTGTCCTTGAGCTCTTCCTCTTTTTCAATCACAACCTCCACTTCGGGTTGGCTGTGATCCATGCCGGCAAAAAGACTGAATAAGTCTATCAGCTTCGCTGAAGCCAGTCTGATTCCTTCTTCCGGGTTGATGCTGCCGTCTGTCCAAACCTCGAGCATGAGCCGATCATAGTCGGTTATCCTGCCGACCCTGGAGTTTTCAACAACAAAGTTCACCTTGGTAACCGGAGAATAGATTGAATCTATCGGGATCACGCCAATCACTTCTTCACCCTTTTTCTTGTGATCGGCGCTGACGTAACCCCGGCCTCTCTGAATGGTAAGTTCCATGTATAAATTTGCATCGTCATTCAAGGTGGCCAAGTGAAGGTCGGGATTCAGTATCTCTACCTCGCCGTCCTTCTCAATATCGCCAGCCTTTACTTCTTTGCTGCCCTTTTGCTCCAGACGGAGAATCTTGGGGTCTTCACCATCATATTTCAAAACCACTTGTTTCAGATTCAGGATCAGTTCAGCACAATCTTCCAATACTCCAGGAATGGTAGAAAACTCATGCAGTATCCCATCAATTTTAATAGATGTAATAGCAGCCCCTTGCAGCGATGACATTAGAACCCTGCGCAGAGAGTTGCCCAAAGTTATGCCATAACCTCTCTCCAGCGGCTCGATGGTGAACTTCGCGTAATGGGTGGCGGAATCTCTCTCGGCACACTCAATTTTGGGTTTTTCAATTTCAAGCATCCATTACCCTCCTTCGGCTGGATTCTTAGACACTGCGTCTACCTATCGGGAGTAAAGCTCAACAATCAGATGTTCTGCAATCGTCGCTTCGATGTTTTCCCGTTTTGGTTGCGCCACAACTCTTCCCTTGAGATTCTCGACATCCAATTCCAACCATTCCGGAGGATTCCGATAAGCAGCCTGAGCTTGTATGTCTTTAAACTTCAATGAATCCTTGCTCCTGGATTTGACTTCGATTTCCTGGCCTGGTTTAACCAGATAACTGGCAATATCAACTTTGTGTCCGTCAACGACAAAGTGTCCATGTCCAATCAACTGCCTGGCTTCTTTACGGGATGCCGCCAGACCGAGTCTAAAGATCACATTATCCAGACGCTTCTCCAGCATTATCAGCAGGTTTTCGCCAGTCACGCCAGACTGTCTCTCTGCCTTCTCAAAATAGTTGTGGAATTGCTTTTCCATAACTCCATATATTCTCTTGGCTTTTTGTTTCTCCCGCAGCTGGAGTCCATATTCAGTAGGCTTCTTGGGCCTGCCCTGCCCATGTTGTCCGGGTCCGTAAGGCTTGCGATCCATAGCGCACTTAGGAGAATAACATCTGTCGCCCTTCAGGAAGAGTTTTTCTCCTTCTCTCCTGCACTGGCGGCAAACTGAACCAGTATACCTTCCCACTCGTCAAATACCCCCTTTAAACCCTTCTTCTTTTGGGCGGCCTGCACCCATTATGCGGTATAGGAGTGACGTCTTTGATGACGCTGACTTCAAGTCCTGCCGCTTGCAAGGAACGAATAGCTGCCTCGCGACCGGATCCCGGTCCCTTGACATAGCATTCCACTTCTTTCAAACCATGCTCCATTGCCGCATGAGCTGCAACATCAGCCGCCTGCTGGGCTGCATATGGAGTACTCTTCCTGGATCCCTTGAATCCAACCGTTCCGGCACTGGCCCAGGAAATCGCATTGCCCTCTTTATCAGTTATCGTAATCACGGTGTTGTTGAACGTTGACTTGATATGGGCTATTCCAAAATCAATATTCTTTCTCTCACGGCGCTTTACCCTTGTAGTAGCTTGTCTGCGAGCCATTTATCGATATTCCCCCCTTTATTTCTTCTTCTTGGCAGCCGCGATGCGGCGCGGGCCTTTACGGGTGCGGGCATTGGTCTTGGTCTTCTGTCCGCGCACCGGCAAACCGCGACGATGCCTCAATCCACGGTAACAACCGATGTCCATGAGCCTTTTGATGTTCATGCTCACTTCACGGCGCAGATCACCTTCCACTTTGAAGTTTCTGGTGATGATCTCTCTGATTTTTGCCACTTCTTCTTCAGTCAAATCTTTTACTCTGGTGTCGAAGTTAATACCCGTCTGCTCCAATATGTTGCGCGACGCGGGTCTGCCGATCCCGAATATATAGGTCAGTGCTACCTCGACTCTCTTATCTCGAGGCAAGTCAACTCCAGATATCCTGGCCAATCAATTCACCTCCATTTAGCCTTGTTTCTGTTTGTGTTTCGGATTTTCACATATTACCATAACCTTGCCCTTGCGCTTAATGATTTTACATTTTTCGCACATGGGTTTGACCGATGGTCTGACTTTCATTTCCAGGGACCCTCCTTTATTTGAACCTGTAGACAATTCTACCGCGATTCAGGTCATAAGGTGAAAGCTCTACTGTTACCCTGTCTCCAGGTAAAATTCTGATGAAATGCATCCTCATTTTCCCGGAGATATGAGCCAACACTCTATGTCCGTTGTCCAGTTGAACCGTGAACATGGCGTTGGGAAGCGGTTCAATCACCTTACCTTCAACCTCAATGACATCCTCTTTCGTCACAAAGGCACCCTCCTTTCCTGGCACTCTGACCACAAACTTCGAACCAGTTTCCGCAAGCGGTGGTTTTCCAGGACTTCCCCTCTTCCGAGGACTTCGGCTATTTCGGGCAGCCCTTTGTTCATAATCTGAAGATGCTTGATGTTTTTGATTTTTGGATTATCCACTTTCCTGAGTTCACCATCCGCCAACAGGACAAATTTTTCGTTGACAACCTTGAGAATTACAAATGGCTTTCCTTTATCCCTACCGGCTTTGGATACAACCAACCTGCCAATCAGGTCATTCATCCCTCTTGCACCTCCATCACTTGCGGGTCAGAATGTCTGGCCCTGAACTGGTGATGGCTACCGTATGTTCAAAATGAGCTGAGTAACCGCCATCCCGGGTGCATACTGTCCAATTGTCTGGTCTGACCACCACCGCATAACCGCCGGTATTGACCATCGGTTCGATGGCGATAGTCATTCCCTCCGTCAGCTCGGGTCCCCGGTTTGCCCGGCCATAGTTGGGAACCGGAGGATCCTCGTGCATGTCCCTGCCGATACCATGGCCAACATATTGCCTGACTACCGAAAATCCGGCCTCCTCGGCATGCTGTTGTATAGCATGTGAGATGTTGCCCAGCCTTCCGCCTACCTTGGCTTCCGCGATACCCCGATAAAGGGATTCCTCGGTCACCTTCAACAGCTTCTGGATCCGCGGTTCAACCTCGCCTATCGCCACGGTAATCGCCGAGTCGCCCACCCAGCCGTTCAGGATGACTCCAATGTCGATCCCCAGTATGTCTCCTTCCGCCAAAATGCGCGGACCAGGGATCCCGTGGACCACTACCTCGTTGATTGATGCACATATTGATGCCGGAAATCCATTATACCCTTTAAAGGCAGCAATCGCACCCCGGTCTAAAATATAGTTCTCTGCAAACCTGTCAAGGTAGGCTGTTGTTACGCCTGGTTTGGCCAAATGCCGCAGCTTTTCCAGAGTATCCGCCACGATGTGACCCGCCTGGCGCATCATCTCAATTTCCCGTTTTGTCTTAATGGTGATCATACGGCTCCAGTGTTTTCTTCAATTCATCCCAGACAATTTTACGTGGACGGTTGCCATCTATATTTACCAGCAATCCTTTGTCCGCATAGAAATCCAGTACTGGGTTAGTTTCTTTGGCATATACTTCCAGGCGTTTGATGGCCGTTTCTGCTTGATCGTCTGCTCTCTGGGACAGAAGCTGACCACATTTGTCACAGACATCCGCTTGTTTGGGAGGGTTAAACTCCACATGGTAAACGATGTTGCAGTTCTTGCAGGTCCGACGCCCAACTATCCTGCCAACAATGACTTCGTCGGGGACCATAATATTGACAACCGCCTCGATGGGGTTGTTCAGATTGTTGAGAATTTCTCCCAGCGCCTCTGCTTGTACCACGGTGCGGGGAAATCCGTCCAGTAGAAATCCCTTCTGGCAGTCGGGCTGGCTCAGTCGTTCCCTGACGATCCCAATCGTCACTTCATCAGGCACCAGCTTGCCGGCATTCATGAACTCCTTCGCTTTTTTACCGAGTTCCGTGCCCTTGCTTACCGCATCCCTGAACATATCCCCGGTTGCAATATGGGGAATCTTAAAGGTTTCGATGATGGATTCTGCCTGGGTTCCCTTTCCAGCACCTGGAGGCCCGACTAGTATAACGTTCATTACAACTCATCTCCTTGTCTACTTAACAAAACCTTCGTAACTTCTTAGCAACAAATGAGCTTCGATTTGTTTCATGGTATCCAGCGCTACTCCAACTACGATGAGCAAAGCTGTTCCCCCGAACCACACCGAAGTAAGTCCGGTAATGGCAATCACAAAGTTTGGCAGAAGTGCAATCAAAGCATAAAATACCCCTCCCGCCAGGGTCAGTCTACCCAAAACCTTGTCAATATACTCGGCCGTCGGTCTGCCAGGCCTTAAACCAGGAACAAATCCGCCATACTTCTTTATATTTTCTGCTACATCCATCGGATTGAATATGACCGCGGTGTAGAAGTAGGTAAAGAAGATTATCAATGCAGCATATAAAACGTTATACAGGATGC
>CAZDND010000096.1:0-6927 GCA_964506825.1 uncultured Syntrophothermus sp. | reverse complement strand
AGATATTTCGAGGATGCCACTCACTGGGTCCAGCATGAGGAGTATGAAGCGATCAATCCAGCTTTGGAGGAGTTCTTCCGTTAACTAAGCGGCATACATCGGTTTTGCGGTTGATTATGAAGGGCTTGGAGAGGGAGCGGGGTTGTCCAGAGGGCGGTCGGCCCGGCCTTTGTTCTATGGGATAGGTGGCCGACAAAAATCAAGGTTGAATCAAAAAAATGGTCCCTGAAGAGATTGCCTCCTCAGGGACCATTCGATTATTTATGGCTTCGGTTATTGACTAATCAGTAGTGCCGGATGATTACTTGCCTTGTCTTTTGGCAATTTCTTCATCCCGGAGGATTCTGCGGAAGGCTTTGCCGACCGCGGAACGAGGCAGCTCGGTGCGGAATTCTACCGATTTCGGTACCTTGTAGGCTGCCAATTTGGATTTGCAGAAAGTGATGATTTCTTCCTCGGTGATGGTTTCACCGGGTTTGGGGACTATAAATGCTTTCAAAGTTTCGCCCCGATAATCGTCGGGAATACCAACGCACATAACATCGGCCACCTTGTGGAAGCCAAAGATTACGCCATCGATTTCCGCGGGATAGATGTTGTATCCACCGGCAATGATCATGTCTTTGGTGCGGTCAACGATAAATACATAGTACTCTTCGTCTTGATAAGCCAGGTCTCCGGTGCTCAGCCAGCCATCCCTCAGTTGAAGGGCAGTTTCTGCAGGATTATTCCAATAACCCATCATGACATAGGGTGATTTGATTACCAGTTCACCAGTCTCTCCCAGCTTGACTTCCTCTCCGGTATCGGAATTGACGATCTTGAGATCGACCCCGATGATCGGCAGACCTATGCTGAGGGGCTTTACTTTTCCCAGCACGGGATTGGAAATACCCAGGGAAGTGGTTTCGCTCATGCCCCACCCCTCAGAGTAGAAGACATTGAGATCAAGCATTTTTTCGATGGTGGATTCGGGGCAAGGTCCGCCACCGTTGCATACGAAGGTGCACCTTCTGCCGAAGTCGATCTCCTTGGCCCGGGGGTCATTGGAAATCGCCGTGAGCATGGTGGGAACGGCCGCGAAATAGGTGATATCTTCGAATTTGGCCAGAGTATCGAATACTTCATCCATCTCAAAACGGGGCAGCAGGATCTGGGTAGCAGCCCTGAATATGGACCAGCCCATCTGGCAGATTTCGCCGTAAACATGGAAATAGGGCAGTACACAGAAGGCGGTCCGGCGCTCGATTGCGATATCGCCAGTCAGACCATCGCCCCACATGGCACACTCATGAATGCCGGCTACCAAGTTGGAATGGGAAAGGGTAGCTCCCTTGGGAACCCCGGTGGTGCCACCAGTAAACTGGATTACTGCCGGGTCGGTACTCTTAATATCCAACCGGGGACGGACATCATTGGTGGAAGCATCCAGCAGCTGGGTAAAATGATGCCAGCCAGGTTTTAAGCCCATCTCTTCAGGGGTACTGATCGGCGCACCCTTGACAACGTCAGTTACTCTGGTCACGATAACCATGGGAATCGGGTATTGGTTGGTCATGGGGACCACATTGGGAAGCACGCCGTCAAAAGTGATCAGGCCAGTCATTCCAGTGATCTCGGCCATATTGATCAACTCGTCTTTGGTGTACATCGGGTTCATGTTGACCACAATAGCCCCGGCGGACAGCAGAGCCCAGAAGGATATCACGAACTGCGGACAGTTGGGCAGGAGCAGGCCGACCCGGTCTCCTTTTTTGACTCCCAGTTTGATGAAGGCATTAGCCATACGGTTGACCATCAGGTACAGTTCCCAGAAGGTGGTGGTGGTGCCATAAAACCACATGGCATCTTTCGTGGGGTGGTTGTTGGCGGTGGCCCGCAGGATATCCTGTGCGGGATATTTGGGATAGATTACTTCATAAGGTACACCAACATCGTAGTATTTGATCCATGGTCTGGTCTTGACTAGTTCCTCCGGTGAGATAAACAATGCAAAAACCTCCTAATAATAATTGATTTTGATGCTTTCTCCGGTTATTAAAATGACTTCCGTCTGACGCAGACCAAATAAGTCATCCGCAGGCCGCTAGTGGCGGGTGACACGTTCCGGCCCGTATTTCGTTAAGCGGAAGAAGCACCGCTCTTTATTTAAAATTCGACCATGCGCAGAAGATTCCTGCTAGACAAAATTGTGTTTGGCTTTGAAATTGGAAAAAGGAATCAAACAATCTGAATAAACAGGCTTTATTGGGCTATAGCGATGATACATATAATAAATCCAAATATATACATAAAATTACAAGATTCTGGAAATTAGAAAACCCAGGCAAATGTAGCACATCAATATCAACGGATTAACGCTGACTGGATTTGATCTGGATATGAGATGAAAAGCTGAAGGGGTGGTGCCAGGGGATGTGGGATTGTGAAAGGATTTCCGATCGGGGACTGGGAAAATTTGGAACAGGCGAGGAATCGAAAGTATTGAGAGTGACCGACTGACAAAAATTTTTCCACTTGGCGGGTCACCTGACATATTGTTTGATAGCCAGGTAAGCCATCCAGAGGGAGATTATGCTTTCTGCGCCCTGATTGAAGTTCACTCCTTCCGGGGTTATCCCGTCGAAACAGCCGCCGGTTTCGCTGTCGACCAGACTTAGGTTTTTCACATTGTTGCCATGATACCAGGAGTAACATATGTGAGCCCGGTCCAGATATTCTGGCTTTCGGTTGATGCGATAGGCTTCCAGCAAGGCGAGGGTAGTTTCGCAAGCTTCCAGGGGTTGTTGGTCAAAAAGTTCCGGAGTCTCCCCCTTGTTCAGCCAACCCTTGCAGCCGATGGGCTTGAAATATGTATGATTGAAGGTCTGGGTTTGGAGAAAATGAAGACTTTCATAACCAATCTGTTCAAAGCGGTCCTGCCGGAGCGCTTTGGCAGCAGACAGCATGGCCCATGGCAATACGGCGTTGGAGTAAGTCAGGTAATCTTCAAACCAGTGCCAATCCCCGTCGCGGTATTCGTCATACTGATCAGCCAGGGACAGGGTCAGTCCCTCCAGATATCTCCGGCTGGATTCATCATGAAGAACGCTCAAGCCGACAATGGCATAGGCCTTGGCCCGTGGGGAAACCAGGCTGGGGCAATGAGGCAAGGCCGACTGGATCATTTCCCAAGCAGCACTTTTAATGTTTTGCGGGGTGATGCTGTGGGCATAGGCATAACTCAGAGCCCAAAGGCACCGTCCCATGCAGTCTTCAGAGCCCCGGTCCTCAGTGAAGTTTCGATTATAGTCCATTGAATTGCGGAAGGTGCCGTCGGAGTTCTGGGCATGGCACAGGAAGGCAGTATACCGGTAGATCAACTTCAGGAAATCCACCTGGCGGTACTCGTCATACATTCGGACCGCCAATATCAGAGCACGGGAATTGTCGTCAGCGGTGTAACCCATTGATCGGTTGGGAACACCGTAGACGGAATGCTGCAAGATCCCGGTTTCGTCTGTAAGGCGTAAAATGTGATCGGTTTTAAGGTGGATGGCATTTAGGGCATTTTTCATAAGTCGGCTCCAATAAGGCTTGATTCGTTCAGGATACGCCTGAACAAAGCCTGATATTGTTTAGCCACATAGGGCCAGAACATGGATTTGCCGGCGGCTAATGTCAGCCTCTCCATTTGGGACTTTTTATCAGGGTTTTCGAGGGTGTAGGCGATTAATTCGGCGATGGATTCCGAATCCCTGAATTCTGCCAGCAGACCCCGGCCATTGGAAAGCATTTCCCGGGCGTAGCTATAGGGGGTGGAGACAGTTACCCGACCGTAACAGGATGCGTAAGCCAGCGTGCCGCTTACTGCCTGATCCTTGCCCAGATAGGGCGTCAGGTAGATATCCGACATTTTGAGATAGTACACGATCTCGCCTTCAGTCAGGTACTTGTCTACGAATCTGACGTTATCACGAAGAGACAATTCATCAACCATTAGCTCCAGGGATTCCCGGTATTGCTCACCCGAAGATTTCTTGACGGTCGGATGTGTCTGGCCGAGAATCAAATAGAGCACCTCGGGATGGGTCCTGGATAACTTGGAGATTGCCTCGATTCCATATTCCAAACCCTTGCCAGGGCTAAGCAATCCGAAGGTGGTTATGATAGACCGGTCTTGCAGGCCGGCCTCCGCCTTAAGCGTTTCCCTCGATTGGAGCGCAATGTAAGGCACGCCATGAGGAATCACCGCTATCTTGGCTGGATCGATACCGTAAACATGATTCAGGGTCTCAACCGTATTTTGAGCCATGGTGATCATTTTTCGGCCCTTTTCTCCCAGGGTGTTAAGGATTTGCCATTGGGTTCTATCAGGATCAGGCAGCACAGTGTGCAGCGTGGTCACAAATGGAATCCGCAGGTTATCGACCAACTCCAGCAGGTAGTCTCCGCGACAGCCTCCAAATATTCCATATTCATGCTAAATCACCACAAGATCAGTTGGGGTATTGTTCAAACGTCTGGCTGCCTGCAGGTAGCTTTTTGGATTATGCTGGTCAATTTCCAAAACAACCCGGCTGTCATATTTATAGAGATCGTCGCTGACTGCGACGATTTTGGAACCACTGGTAGATTTGAGATTATCCAAATTAAGCACCAGGTTTTGGGTGAATGTAGCCAGACCGCAGCCCCGGGGTGGGTACGTACTTAAGAACACCAGTTTCATGATGATCCCTCCTTAGATCTTATAGGGGGTTAAACAAGGGGGCGCGAGGCGACTTGTCAGGGCAGAATCCAAATATGCCCCTTACCAGTCGGCTCTGCCGCTGGTGGTGAGGGTGGAATTACTTAGAGCCGTATTACAGCTGAGGTTACAGGCAGTTCCAGCAATTGCATTCCTCATCTCAGCATGGTCGCCCAGAACAACTTCGTTCCATAGAACACTGTTGGCTACGATGCCCCCCTTTTGCACATGCACATTTTTGCCCAACACGGCGTAGGGGCCAATTACTGCATCAGCTTCGATATGAGCGTTGAGGCCGATATATAGAGGGCCGATCAGCTTGGCTGACGGATCGACGAACGATTGTCCCTCCCAGATAATTGCCTGCTCAGCAAATTCTAATCCACTTAAACGGCAAGTTCCGGTCATAATGTCTTCGTGAGTATGCAGATATTTCTCCGGGGTGCCAATGTCCATCCAGTAGGAGCAACCATTGAATACGGCTATTTTATACCCCTTTTTCAGCAATGCGGGGAAAATTTCCCGCTCTATGGATACTGGTCTTCCAGAAGGGATCTCCTCGAGGACTGCCGGCTCCATTACGTATATTCCAGCGTTGATCAAATTGGACCTGATCTGATCAGCGGGAGGCTTTTCGGTAAAGGACACGGCATAACCATGCCGGTCATATTCGATTACTCCATAGGCTGATGGATCATCTACTTCAGTGACAGCGATGGTAACCGCCGCTGAATGGTTGCGATGGAATTCGATAAGATCATCGAAGTTCAGATTGCATAGGATGTCGGCATTAAAGACTAAAAACGTCTCGTTCAATAAGTGCCCGGCATTTTTAATAGCACCACCTGTTCCCAGAGGAGAGTCCTCACCTACATACTCGATTTCCAATCCGAAAGGGCGGCCGTCCCCAAAATATTCTTCAATGTATTGAGACTTGTGGCCGGTACTGATCACCATTTCGTGGATGCCAAAATCCACAAGCCTCACCATACTTCTTTCCAATAGAGGCTTGTTCATGATGGGTACCATCGGCTTGGGGAGTTCATCAGTCAATGGTCTGAGTCGGGTTCCCATACCTCCGGCCAGGAACAGCGCTTTCATATATCTCCTCCCTTTCCATGCCAGACCGGTTAATCAGGCGCCATCAGCGCTGTTCTGCGGGTGCCTGAGCAGAATATGTATATAGTGCCATGAGATTAATCAGGTTGTGACTTAACTGCAGGGGCCGAAACCAAAAAATCATCAGAATGGATACGGTTGACTCACAGGTGAGTAAAAATCGGGGGTGGCCTTTGGTCAGTGAAAAAATCGATTAGAAAAATCTACTGACTACGGGTAAATATCAGGCTATTAAACAGGTGCTGACTCCTCAGAAGGAATAGGGGAGTGGCAAAGAATGAGGAAATCATGATTACTGCATCCACGGTTCCAAAACAGCATCGAGATGGGTAAGCCGGGCAATAAAATTATCCATGGAAGTTAAATATCTCCCACCGGATTGATTGCGGGTCTCATGGGGTACCCGGTTTTTGGCAGCGAACCCATGAAGGTTTGAATGGCCGCTTCATCAAGGCTTTCCAAATACTCGATCAAGGCTGATAGCTTTTCGTATTCATTGATGGAAAATACCACCGCGTCCGGCTGATTATTTTTCAATACAAAGATCTTGCCAAAAAGGTCGGCTTTTTCACGGCATGCCTTGTAATTCTTTATCATTTCCGAGTTGGAGACGATGGCCTTGGTAAAAATGTTCAAACATTCTCATCCCTTCTCGCTCTTATGAGTACAGGATACAATAAGGCAACAGGCAAGTCCACAAAATGTTAGAATAATAATTGGGAAAATAGTTCGATTTTTGGGTTCTGATCAAGTTCGGATTTTGGGAATTGGAAGGGGAATAACGGATTCTGGCTGAGGGAATGTTGATAAGAATGCAAGCGGACGGGCGGTTATTTACTTGATATAATGCAGAACATGATGGGAGCTGCGCTAAATCGACATGTGTCAAAACAGCCTGGGCATCGCACTGATTAATATAGCAGATTTCCCCTGCGCATCAACCCTCAGATTAATGGCAAGAAAAATATCTTGAAGCTATAATTAATCGGTGGTACCTTGGATGGCTATCGGAATATGTTGGGCTGCCAATTATCGACTCCCGGCAAAGAGCCTAAGCCATTTTTGGCGGAGTTATGATATCG
>CAZDND010000095.1:4449-6999 GCA_964506825.1 uncultured Syntrophothermus sp. | reverse complement strand
CGCGCAGCGAGAACTACAACACCGAGGGCGCGGTGATCATCGAGGACCCGGCGTCGATCCGCTCCTATGTGGAACAGGAAATCTGGGACGCCCATGGATTCGATCAGGATTATCTGGACCGGAAGGATGTTGTGGTAAGGGCATTTTACGCGCTGCCCGGCCAGGTAACCAGCGAACAGCTAGCCCGCATGCAGAACGTCGCCGGCCCGGCCTGTCAGATCCACATGCTGACGGTCCGGGATGAGGACTGGGCAGACAACTGGAAAGCTTATTACCACCCCACCCGAGTGGGGGAGCATATCATCATTCGGCCCACCTGGGAAGAATGTCCGGATCAGGAAGGGGATGTGACGGTGGTGCTGGATCCGGGCATGGCCTTCGGAACCGGCACCCATATCACTACCCGCCAGTGTCTGGAACTGCTGGAAGAGGCCATGGTGCCTGGAATGAGAGTGGTGGACGTTGGTACCGGATCGGGGATCCTGGCCATCGCCGCCGCCAAATTAGGTGCTGCCGAGGTGCTGGCCATAGACCTTGATCCCACTGCCGTGGCGGTGGCTCAGGAAAATGTACTCACCAATGAAGTCGCTTCCCGGGTCAGAGTGGAGCTTCTGGATCTGGCTGACCTGACGGCGCAGAATGCGGATCTGGTCATCGCCAACCTGACTGCTCCCGTATTGACCGCTCTGGTGCAAAACCTGGCGCTGACCGTTCGTCCCGGAGGACAGCTGATCGGGGCGGGGATCGGCCGCGAGCAGTGGCCGGAACTGGAAAACCTGCTCGGCAAGCATTTCGATATCGAAAAAGTGGCAACCGAAGGCGACTGGGTGGCCATTCTGCTGAGGAGAGCCTGACCGTGAGAAGATTCTGGGTTGAGAGACAACCTGGTCAGGTGGAGATAAATATAACCGGCAATGAGGCGCGGCATATAGCCGCGGTTCTGCGTTTGCAGCCTGGGGACCGAATAATTGGGTTCAACGGCTCGGAAACGGATGTGGAAATCGAGCTGCTGAGTGTTTCCAGTCAGCTGGTTACCGGGTGGGTGGTGGCGGAGAGCACCAATGGGGCTGAACCGAGGCTGCAGATTACTCTGGTCCAGGGGCTGGCGAAGGGTGAGAAGATGGACCTGATCATCCAAAAAGCAGTCGAATTGGGGGTCAGCCGCATCATACCGGTGCACACCCAAAATGCGGTGGTGGTATTAGACGCGGATAAAGCTGTCCGCCGCACCGAGAGATGGAACCGGGTATCCCTGGAGGCTTGCAAGCAGTGCGGACGCAGCCGACCGCCTCTGGTGGAAATGGCTCAGGATATCAATAAGGTGATCGACCGGCAGGAAACGCCGGCCATCTTTTTTTATGAACAGCGCAAGGAGGCCTCGCTGCGCCGGATTCTGGATGAGCACCGGGAGTCCATGCGGGAGCGGGGTGTGACCATATACATAGGACCTGAAGGGGGATTCACACCCCAGGAAGCCAGCCGCGCTGAAAAGGCGGGCATCATATTGGCTGGGCTGGGACCGCGGACCCTCCGAACCGAGACGGCAGCCCTGGCAGCCATCTCCATCCTGATGTGGGAACTGGGCGAAATATGACGGGAGATATCCGCCCTGGGGCCATAACTTGAAACCGATCCGGCTGATGGCCGGAAACGAGGGCAGCTGTCACAGTCCCGTCACCGATTTCGATCCGGATGGCGGCTGCTGGGTCGGCAAGGACCTTGACATACCCGTGAATATTCATGAGGAGGCCTGGCATGGCAGGGGACTGCAAACAGTCAGATATACGGGGGACAAGTCCGGGAACAGCTGCTTTTACTACTCTGGGATGCAAAGTCAACCAGGTAGAAACCGAGTCCCTGAGGGAGCAGTTTGTGCAAAACGGTTGGCAGGTGGTGGACTTCATCGAAGAAGCCGACATTTACGTTGTAAACACCTGCGCAGTCACCAGTATCGCGGAAAAGAAATCCCGGGCGCTGCTGCGGCGGGCCAAACGGAGCAATCCCAAAGCCCTGGTAATCGCCTGCGGCTGCTCGGCCCAGGTTTCCGCATCGGTCCTGGATAGCCTGCCGGAGGTAGATCTGGTAGTTCCCCAAAATGACAAGGAATATTTGTTCGAACGGCTGCAGGAGGTGCTGGATTCAGGGCAGGCGACTTTCCGGGAAGCCCCGGCTCCCCTGCGGGAGATAAACTATACTTTCCACCACCCGCGCACCCGGGGATTCATCAAAATCCAGGACGGCTGCGAGAGCTTTTGCTCCTACTGCATAGTGCCGTTGGCAAGGGGACCGGTGCGCAGCAAGCATCCCCAGCTGGTCCTGAACGAGCTGCGCAGCATGCTGGCCATGAATTACCGGGAGATAGTCCTGAATGGCATCCATTTGGCCCAATACGGTAAGGACCTGGACGGGGACGACCTGCTAAGCCTCCTCCGGAGTCTGCTGAATCAGGTGCCGGGAGACTACCGGATCCGGCTGGGCTCCATTGAACCCAACGAGGTGGTGGGCAGCCTAACAGATCTGGTGCTGGACGATCCCCGGGTTTGCCGCCAC
>CAZDND010000095.1:0-4393 GCA_964506825.1 uncultured Syntrophothermus sp. | reverse complement strand
ATGAACCGTAAATACTCAGCGGAGAGATACCTGGAAATCCTGGAGGAGATTTATGTCCGCGATCCTCTGGTGGGACTGACCGCTGATGTGATGGTCGGATTCCCGGGCGAAGGCGAGCGGGAATTCGAGGAAACCCGAAAGCTGATCGAAAACAGCCCCCTGAACGATCTTCATGTGTTTCGCTATTCGCCCCGGCCCGGCACACCCGCTGCGGTGATGGAAAAGCAGGTGGGCGAAGCGGAAAAAACCGCCCGCAGCCAGGAATTGATAAAAATTGGCCGGCTGCGAAGGGAATACTTCCTGCGCAGTTTGGAAGGACACGGTCTGCAGGTGCTGACCGAGGAAGCCGTAGGTGATGGCATTCGGGGATTGACGGACAACTATGTGGAGATCCTGCTGAATTCGGAAGCTCCCTTGAATCATTTGGGCTTGGCCAGGGTCACCGGCAGTGATGGCAGGATATTGAATGGACAATTGGAACAACATCCATAATTCCCGCTTGCATATACCATAGTGAAAATATTAGAATACAATTTAGGGGCGAATGCCCTGTGGAGGGTAACAGTCAGTTAACCAAGTGACCGTGGGGAATCCCAAGCTGATGACATGGCCGAATAAAGGAATCGACTGGCCGGTCAGCGAATCATTTCATCAAGGGGATTAGAAGATGTCTGAATGCTTGTTTTGCAGGATCATCAACCAGGAAATAAAATCGGATCTGGTCTATGAGGATGAGCTTATCATCGCTATCAAAGACATCAATCCCCAAGCCCCGGTACACTTGTTGATTATGCCCAAAAAGCACATCGCCAATCTGGAGGATGTGCAGGACGAGGATATACAGCTGCTCGGGCATTTGCAGGCCCGGGTCCGGGAAATAGCCCGGGAAGCAGGCCTTCAGGGCCATTACCGCCTGATGAGCAACTGCGGGGCCAAGGCGGGACAGGTGGTTTTCCACCTGCACTACCACCTAATGGGCGGCATTGAGATGGAATAACAGACCCGGATTGACATGGGGGTAGGCATAGGAGTAAAATTGTAAGGCATATTGCCATGGCTATTGGAGGAGGGGGGGAAACAATGAGCGAGGTAAAGGTTGGAAAAAACGAATCTTTAGATAGTGCATTAAAGAGATTTAAGCGCTCCTGCCAAAAGGCAGGCATAATGCAGGAAGTACGCAAACACGAACATTATGATAAGCCCAGTGTAAAGAAGAAGAAAAAGGCCGAAGCCGCCAGGAAAAAGAAGAAGAAATTAGGGAGGTAACGGATGTCCCTCAAAGAGGTCCTATCCCAGGATTTGAAAGCCGCCATGAAGCTGAGGGAACCAGACCGGGTATCGGTTATCAGGCTCTTGATGACGGCCCTTCAATACGAGGAGAAGGATAAACGACGGGAGCTGAGTGAAGAAGAATCGATGGAAGTCACGGCCCGGGAAATCAAGAAGCGGTCCGAATCGATTCCCGATTACCAGCGAGCCGGCAGAGAAGACACTGTTATTAAACTCCACGAAGAAATCAGCATTCTTCGTACCTACCTCCCCCAACAGTTGACCGAGGAAGAAATCCACAGCTTGGTACGAGAGGCTATAGAGGCAACAGGGGCCGAGAGTGCCAAGGATATTGGCAAAGTGATGAAGGTCATTATCCCACAAACCAGAGGCCGGGCTGACGGCAAGGTAGTAAGTAGTCTGGTAAAGCAATTGCTTGAAATCAACTGAAGCCTGGCAGATAATTCTGTCCAGGCTTCGCTGGTATTGGAGGTGTCGGGATGTCGTTCATGAACCGGGGAATGCAGGGACGCAAGCAAAAAACGGCGGTTATAGTCATCGTGGGACTGGTTATTATCAGCTTCCTGTTTACCATCATCCTGCCCCTTTGGTATTAGGAAAGCTATAATGCGGGATGATGCCGCGAAAGATCGAAATAGAAAACAGACCGGAGAATGGTTTCTCTGGCCTGTTTTTTTGGCGGGCGGGGAGGCGTTTTCTCTGCATCCCCGGCTGAATTACTGTGAAGGTGTCTATCTGACCGGAACGGCTCCTTCTCCTGCCAGGAGCGCTTGGCCCTCGATACTGAGAGCAAACTTGATGAATTCCTTGGCCAGGCCCATGGGTTCATCTTTGGTCACATAGATGAAGGGCCGGGAGATCTTATAGGAACCGTTGGAGACATTGGCGATGGAAGGTTCGACTCCTTCCACCTTAGCGGTTTGGATAGTGTCATCAATAGCCGCCAGGGAGATGTAGCCAATAGCCGCTTTATCTCCGGCAATCATGGTTTTGACCGCGCCGGTAGAGTTGCCTACCAGAGCTTTATCAGTGACCGGCTCCTTGTTCATAACCAGGGATTCGAAACCATCCCGGGTACCGGAGCCAGCTTCCCTGCTGACCAGGTTGATAGCCAGGTCGGCCCCGCCAAGTTCTTTCCAGTTCGTGGTTTTGCCGGTAAAAATATCTTTCAGCTGAGCCAGGCTGAGATCGCGGACGGTATTGGCAGGATGGACTATGACTGCAATGCCGTCTTTAGCGATGACATTCTGCTTGAGATTGCTTTCCTCGGCTTTCAGTTCCCTGGAAGAAGCACCGATATCAGCGATGCCGGAGGCCGCCGCTTCAATTCCCTGGCTGGAGCCGCCGCCCTGGATGTTTATCTGGGTTTGGGGATTCTGAACCATGAACTCCTCCGCCAAAACCTCGGAAAAGGGCTGCACTGAGGTTGATCCGGCTACGGTGATCGAACCGCTGAGTCCGGCGGTAGGCTTATCCTCGGGTTCTGAACCTCCGCAGCCAGCGAGGAGTCCCACCCCCAGGAGCAGGGCAAATACCAATAGGATGCTAAAATTTATTCTTTTCATGATTATTCCTCCTTGTGTTTTCTTACTTATGATTCTATCCGTCGCAGGTAAACTGGGAATTACCGATCGGTAAATTGCATTTCAAGCTAATGTTAAGTTTGTGTACAGCTTGGGGGGGATTCCCCGGGCTGGGGCTAAAAGTTGAGCGCGGAGATGAATCCTGCTGTATGAGGAATGCATTTTCAGGGAGGGTATCTAGCCTACCGGTATCCGTTTCAGGACAGCAGGGAGTCTTGCCAGGTGTGCTTATTGGATATCGATTGGGTATAATTTAAGCAATGTAAATATTGATCGCAGAATATGCGGAATTCGGGGGGAATAGAATGTCCTGGATAAAAAAACACAAGTTCAGGTTGGCAGTTGCGTTGCTGCTGATAATCTACCTGGCATACAGGCTTACCAACGTAACCGATACGCCGGCTCTGGAGGTCAAATCCGAGACCTACCGCCCGGTGCTGCAGATGAGCGGCGAGGTGGTCCTGGCCCGGGATAGCCTGCTCTCTTGTAAGAATACCGGGCAGGTAGCCAGGATTCCAGTCAAGGAAGGACAGCAAGTAGCGGCTGGACAGGTGCTCTTATCCCTGGATAGCGCAGAGGCGGGCATGGATGTGGAGAAGGCCCGCCTGGCCCTGCGTGAATATGAAATCAAGCTTTCCCAGGCAGCCTCGATCGATCTCCAGGAGGCGGAAAAAAATGTGGTCAATGACCAGCAGGCCTTGGAGGAAGCGGTCCGGGAACTGGAGCGGGCTCAGGCTTTGTTTGCTGCCGGAGGAATCAGCCAGCAGGATCTGCAAGCCGCGCAAAAAATCGAAGTTGAGGCCCGGGCCAAGCTGGAGGTCAGCCAAATGCGGCTGCAATCCTACCAATCGGGAGGCTCCAACATCGGCCTCCTAAAGAATATGGTGGAGCAAAAACGACTGGAGCTGCGCAGGGCGCAGCTCAATCTGGCTGGGTATTCCATCGTCGCCCCCTTCGCCGGCCAGGTCCTGGAGATTCAGACCAGCCAGGGCGAGCGGGTTGCGGCGGGACAAACCTTGATCCGTTTGGCGGACAGCAATCAGCTGGAGGTCAAAGTAAACCCGGATCAGCAATACAAGGATCTGATTACCCCGGGAATGAGCGCCCGGGTTTGGCTGCCCCAGGAACCGGAGATGGTTTGGAACGGTCAGGTGAGCCGGGTAGAGCCCTCTGCGGATCCGGCCCTGGGTACCCTGGGTGCCTATGTGGCCCTGGAGCAGGGCTCGGGAGTCATCAAACCGGGAACCCTGGTGACCGTGCAGCTGACGGCGGCGCCCGCGGAGGGCATACTGCTTCCCGATGCCTGGCTGGTAAGCAACGATGGCCAGACTGGAACCTGGGTAGACGAACAGGGAGTAGCCCGTTTCCGTACCTTGAATCTGGGCTCCCGGGGAAGCTGGGGCGTGGTGATCAAGGAAGGCCTGAAACCTGGAGAGATAGTTCTCGAACCTGGGGAGTTGAAGGATGGGCAGCGGGTCAAAGCTATCCTGAACTCCGGAGAAGTTAAATCATGAAACGGG
>CAZDND010000094.1:0-7023 GCA_964506825.1 uncultured Syntrophothermus sp. | reverse complement strand
ATAAATTGACGGTTGAGAGCTTCCTCAAAAATCCGGGACTGGCTATGGGTACGATAGAATATGGCACAGTCCTGATAATGGTATTTCTTGTCTTTGTTTACCATCTGCCGGATCAACTGAGCTACAAATTCTGATTCCTGCTGATGGTTGGCCGCCCCGAACTGCAGCAGTTTGTCACCCTCGGTATTGTCTGTCATCAATTTCTTGTCAATGCGTCCAGCGTTATTGGTGATGACACTGTTGGCGGCTTCCAGAATATACTTGGTCGAGCGATAGTTTTTTTCCAATTTGACCACCCGGGCTTCCGGGTAGGCGTCTATGAACCGGTCTATATTCTCCGGTTCGGCTCCCCGCCAACTGTAAATGGACTGGTCCGGATCTCCGACCACGAAAAGATTCCCATCCTTGCCGGCCAAGAGGTTGGCCCACTCGAACTGGGCTTTGTTAGTATCCTGAAATTCATCGATCATGATGTAGTTGAATCTCTGGCGGTATTCGGCCAGCACATCCGGGTGTTCGCGAAACAGACGCACTGTTAATCCTATCAGGTCCTCAAAGTCCAGGGCATTAAGCTCCCGGAGACGATTACCGTACATCCGGTATAGCTCCAAATATTTCTCCCGGTGCTGGAATGACATCCGGTAGTCGTCGAAGTATGTTTGAGGGTCGGTCATGCTATTCTTGGCCTGCTTGACCATGAAGGCAGCCACTTCCGGTTTGGCTTCGTTGAAACCAATTTCACGCAAGCAATCCTTGATTATCGACCTTTGCTCGCCCTCATCCAGAATGGTGAAATTTTTCCTATACCCCAGCTTTTCGATTTCTCCCCGCAGAATATGGAAAGAGGCCGAATGAAAGGTCCGCACCCAGTGCCCCTGAAAGTTGGGAATCAATTCTATGACCCGTTCTTTCATTTCCTGGGCAGCCTTGTTGGTAAATGTGATCGCCATTATTTGATAGGGGGAAACCCCCTGATCGACCAGATAAGCCAGCCTTTGCGTCAACACTTTGGTTTTGCCGCTCCCCGCCCCAGCCAGAACCAGGCAGGGACCGTCCATGTGATGAACCGCTTCCTTCTGTGCTTCGTTAAGATTGTCTAAAATATTCATCAGTACACTCCCGAAAAAGATTAATCTCCCTTTATTAAGAATACCTCATACTGGTTTTCTTTGCACATGAAGCCAGTGCCCGATTCTTTCGAGGCATGGGGACGGTTCTTTTGCCTTGCTTTTTTCATCCGCCTTAGCGCGGCAGCCGTTCGGCAATAAAATTCAAAGCCCTAATCCATTTTCACCCTTTCGACTACGCCTTTATCGACCCTGAAAATTTCAGCAATAGTCCGCTGAGACAATCCCGTATGGGTGCGCAAATGCTGGATGATCTTCGTTCGTAAATATTTATCCTCCCGGCACTTGGCTATTTCTTGGGGGTACCCGTTTTGTTTCAGATAACTTTCAAGATAGGCCGTTCCTTCATACAAGGTACGTATTTCCATTTCTTCATCACAGCCGATAAACGGGATTTCGCAACTCTCGCTCGAGAATCTCTCAAAATTCCTGATTGCCGTTGGTCTGTCTTCCGCTATAATTCTCAAAAGAAAATTTGTGTCAATCCAATCCGCAGACTGTGGACAGACATATTTGGAATAACTGCTCCATAGGTAATCTCCCGGTTTAGCCGTCACCCCCGCATGTACTGGATTATTGTGGATATATCTCACTGCAGCCATGAGATAGCGATCATCTTCGATCGGTTCGCTCCTAAAACGGTCCTGAAAGACGTGACCAACCCTCCCATGTTTCCAGTTATAATATGATGCATAGCTTACCGCTACGCTCTTCATTATCGATGCCAATTCATCGCTTCCGCTATCTATCAATAAGTGAACGTGATTGTCCATTAGGCAGTAAGCATATATAGCAAATTGTACCCGATGTTGTTTATCGATCAGTATTTCCATGAACCGCTGTTTCTCATCACTTCCTCCAAATATGCTTTTGCGCTCATTGCCACGCATCATGATATGGTAAACATCCGTGCTGCTCAACTTGCGAGCCCTTCGACTCAAACGGTCCACCTCCTTATATATACCATTTATTATATTATATGGTATATATCGGGTAAAGGTGGTCGTGCCTCGTTATATTTTCGAGGCAAAAGAACCGTCCCCATGCCTCATTTTCGAGGCAAAAGAACCGTCCCCATGCCTCAAAAGAACCGTACCCGCAAAAAAAGGGGGAGACGTTTTCGTCCCCCCCTTGATTTATTTATCGCCGTCGGCGCAGTTCTGCAAAGACTTCCGATAGATCGACCCCGCTTTGCACCATCAAGACAATCAGATGATAGATCAGATCTGAGATCTCGTAAACCAGCTCGCCTTGGTCCGGATTCTTGGCGGCGATGATGACTTCGGCGTTTTCTTCCCCCACTTTTTTCAGGATTTTGTCGATGCCCTTTTCGAATAGATATGTGGTGTAGGATCCTTCAGGACGGTCCTTATAACGGCTGCGGATAACTTCCTGCAGCTCATTAAGGATGGCCGGCGACCCGGCCCCATATACCTTATCCGGATCAAACAGCGGCTGGCTCAGTTCCGCGCCAGCGAAATCCCGGTAAAAACAGCTGGCATGCCCCGTATGGCATGCAGGTCCGCTGACTTCCACCAGGAACAGCAAGGTGTCAGCGTCACAGTCGTAACGGGACTCAAGCACCCTCTGTGTGTTGCCCGATTCTTCACCTTTGTGCCAAAGCTGGCTGCGGCTGCGGGAGAAAAACCAGGTCTCGCCAGTAGCTATGGTTTTCTCCAGTGCTTCCTGATTCATATAGGCCATCATCAGGACTTCCCGGGTAGCCGCATCCTGCACGATTGCCGGCACCAATCCCTGGTCGTCGAACCTGATATCCTCAGCTATTGGTAATGTCATCTAATCGCCACCCCCCGGTCGGCCAGGTACTTCTTGGCCTCAGCCACCGTATATTCTCCGTAATGGAAAATGGATGCCACCAGCACCGCATCCGCCTTGCCTTCAACAATGGCCCGATAAAGGTGGTCCAGATTCCCCGCACCGCCCGAGGCAATCACCGGAATTCTCACTGCCTCACTTACTGCCCGGGTCAGCTTAAGGTCATAGCCATCCTTGGTTCCATCCTTGTCCATACTGGTCAGGAGGATTTCCCCGGCTCCTGCCCGCTGCACCTGTCGGGCCCATTCGACTGCGTCGAGACCTGTAGTGGTCCGCCCGCCATTGATCAACACTTCCCATTTATCTTCAGCGATCTGCCGGGCGTCGATAGCCACCACAATACATTGGCTGCCGAATATCCTGGCTCCTTCGGAAATCAATTCCGGATTTTTCACCGCGGCGGTGTTCAAAGATACCTTATCCGCCCCCGCCTGAAGCATGCTGCGGATGTCTTCTATTGTTCTGAGCCCGCCACCCACGGTAAAGGGTATAAATACCTTCTCGGCGGTACGCCGCACCACGTCATAGATGATATCCCGCTGTTCAGAGGAAGCGGTGATATCCAGAAAGACCAGTTCATCAGCGCCCTCCCGATCATAGAAAGCAGCCAGTTCCACTGGGTCACCGGCATCCCGTAAATCAATAAAATTCGTGCCTTTTACTACTCTGCCTGCATGTACGTCCAGGCAGGGAATTATTCTTTTGGCCAACATAGCTTCTTCACCTCAATTATCGGCAGCCCTTAATGCATCCACCAAATTAAACCGTCCTTCATACAAGGCCTTGCCGACTATAACTCCTTCCACCCCTGGGATCTGGGCCAGTTTCTCGATATCTGACAGGTTGGCAACCCCACCCGAGGCAATTATCGCCAACCCGCTTCCGGCCAACTCCTGCGTGGACTTCAGGTTCGGCCCCTGCAGCAGCCCGTCACGGCTGATATCAGTGTAGACCAGCCTTTGAACCCCCAGCGCTTTCATATCCATAGCCATCTCCAGTGCAGGTATCGTCGATATGTCTACCCACCCCTTGACCGCAACCATCCCATCCCGGGCATCAATACCGACCACGACCCGTTCCGCCCCGAATTCGGCAATCATTTCCCTCACAAAATTATGGTCCTGAAGGGCCCGGGTCCCCACAATCACCCTGCGGATCCCGATTTCCAGATAACTGCGGGCAGTCTCCAGATCCCGGATCCCCCCTCCCAGCTGGACCGGTACTGACAACTGCGCAACCATGGCGGCAATAACCTCCCGGTTCCGCGGCACGCCCGAAAATGCGCCATCCAGGTCCACCACGTGGACCCACTGGGCGCCCTGGCTTTCCCATTTGCGTGCCATCTCCCCCGGATCCTGACCATAAACGGTTTCCTGATCCTGATTGCCCTGGATCAGCCGGACACACCGGCCTGCCTTTATATCAACCGCCGGAAAAATCAACATTCCTACCCAGCTCCCCGTTCCAGAATCAAGCCAGCAAAATTCTTCAACAGCCTAAGACCCATAGTGCTCGATTTTTCGGGATGAAACTGGACTCCCAACAGGTTTCCCTTTTGGATAGCTGCCGGGAAACTGACCCCATAGCTGGAGGTTCCAATGGTCTCATCGCCTTCCGGCAAACAGTAATATGAATGGACAAAATAAAAATAAGTCTGATCAGGAATATTACTGTATATCGCCGATGGCCGGACCTGTTCCAGCTGGTTCCATCCCATATGGGGTACTTTTTCATCGTCCGAAAATCTGATCACCCGTCCAGGTATCAAATCCAATCCACGATGGATCCCATTTTCTTCGCTTTCTGAGAACAGCAGCTGCATGCCCAGGCAAATCCCCAGAAAAGGTGTTCCCCCTTGGACAACATCCCGGATGGCATTATCCATCCCCTTTTTCCGGAGGTTAACAATGGCATCCTCAAAAGCGCCCACCCCTGGAAGGACCACTCCCGAAGCCTTGATAACCTGACCGGGATCGTCAGTCACCTCCGCCTCGATGCCCACTGTCTCCAAGGCTTTTTGCACGCTGCGCAAGTTTCCCATACCGTAATCTATGATGGAAATCATCTGTGTCATCTCCCTGCATCTCCAGAACCTGGCACTCTGCCGGCTCAGCCGCGAATACTTATAATTGACCTTTGGATGACCATACCCCTTCGACCCGGGGTTCTATTGCGACGGCTTCTCCCAGGGCCCGGGCAAAACCTTTGAATATTGATTCGATGATGTGGTGGGTGTTGGTACCCTTAAGCACGTCGATATGCAGGGTCATGCCTGCATGGTTCACTAATGCCCGAAAGAACTCCTCCACCAGCTCGGTGGCAAAACCCCCCACCTTTTCCGCCGGGACCGGAGCATGGCAGTCAAGATAGGGCCGCCCGGAAATATCGACTACCACCCGGGTCAGTGCTTCATCCATGGGAATGATGGCCTGACCGTAGCGTCGGATGCCGCGTTTTTCCCCCAGGCTTTCCTTGATGGCGGTCCCCAGGCATATGCCGATATCCTCCACGGTGTGGTGATCGTCGATCTGAGTATCCCCCCGGCCCCAGATTCTGAGGTCGCACAGGCTGTGGGTCGCCAAAAGAGCCAGCATATGTCCTAAGAACGGTACATCAATATCGATGTGGTGAATGCCGGTTCCGTCGAGCTCCAAATTCACCATAATCTCAGTTTCCGTCGTCTTGCGGCGAACCTCGGCTACTCTGGCAATACTCATCAACATTACCTCCTGCGCACTTTTATGGAGTTGGCGTGAGCGGTCAGGCCCTCCACCTCCGCCAGTCTGATTATTTCCTTGTGGTGCTTTTCGAAACCGGTCCGGCTGTAATAGATCAGGCTGGATTTTTTCATGAAGGTATCCACGGTCACCGGAGAATAGAACCTGGCCGTGCCTCCTGTGGGCAGGATGTGGTTGGGTCCCGCCAGATAATCCCCGACCGGTTCAGGGGTATATGGTCCCAGGAAAATAGCTCCGGCATTTTGGATGGCTCCCAACCAACTAAAGGGTTCGTCAACCATGACTTCCAGATGCTCCGGCGCTACTCGATTAGCTATTTCAAAGGCCTCCTCAAGATCGGAAACCAGGATGAAGGCTCCATTTTGAACCAGGGCCTCCCTGATTATCGCCCGCCTGGAAAGGGATATTACCTGTTTATCAAGTTCCTTGTCCACCCGGTCCAGAAGGTCGGCACTGTAGGAAACCAGTATCGAACGTGCCCGCACGTCATGTTCCGCCTGAGACATCATATCCGCCGCGATATAGGCCGGATCAGCATTTTCATCCGCCACGATCAGGATTTCGCTCGGCCCGGCCAGCATATCTATGCCGACCTCTCCATAAACCAGTTTTTTGGCTAAAGTAACATATATATTCCCTGGACCCGTGATCTTGTCGACCGGGGCAATCGTCTCCGTACCGTAAGCCAAGGCGAAGATGGCCTGGGCCCCTCCCACCTTGTAGATTTCCCCGGTTCCCAATTCCGCGGCGGCAACCAGGGTATAGGGATTTATTTTACCGTTGGCATCCGGAGGAGTCACCATGGCGATCTCTTCCACTCCAGCTACCAGTGCTGGTATGGCATTCATCAGGACCGATGAGGGATAGGCTGCCGTTCCCCCTGGAACGTATATACCTACCCGTCTGATCGGACGATTTATCTGTCCCAAAATATTGCCGTCGGCATCCGGTTCCATCCAGCTGGTGCCCAGCTGCTTGAAATGAAAATCCTGGATATTTTCGATAGCCACCCCCAGGGCGTCCAGAAATTCATCATCCACCAGACTGTAGGCTTCTTCAATCTCTGCTTCCTGCACCAGCATCTGGTCAGCCGCGAACTCCGGACCGTCAAATCGCCTGGTCAGTTCGATCAGCGCCTGGTCTCCCCCGGTACGAACCTGGTCTCCTATGGCGGCCACTATTTCGGTCAGGGATTGCATATCCTCCGCAACCATCCCCAGAAACTCATCCAACTCCCGGCCGCTGCCTGCCAGTCTCCTTATCATTCGGTCACCGTCCCTTCCGCCGCTATATGGCTCATTTTCTTGATCAATGGCTCGATC
>CAZDND010000093.1:0-7031 GCA_964506825.1 uncultured Syntrophothermus sp. | reverse complement strand
TAGATTCCTTAGTGCTGCTTCCTTCCGGACCTGACACGGTTCAGAATTTCCCGTTGCGTAGGACCTGAACATCAACATCACTTGTACTGGCCAGACCTCACAAGACAATCCCGGGGCCAGGAATTCGACCCTGCTATAGCGGGTTGCAGGTACAGGGCACCGCTACCTCCCCGTCTAGCGCGACAAACTTATTAATAAACCCCACCCGAAAGAGGGAAGGGAAAATAATCTGGCGGAGAGAGAGGGATTTGAACCCTCGAGACAGGGGCTACCCGTCTACTCGATTTCCAGTCGAGCGCCTTCGGCCACTCAGCCATCTCTCCATCCTATATTAAGCTGGGTCCCATAAAATCTGCTCAGGTTCGCCTCCATTTATTAAGAGTAAACCTTTTCGCTAGTTAACTATACAATATTTGATGGGTGTGTTCAACATCATAACCATGAAAAGAATTCTTATTTCGGCTTAGAATTCCCCCGCCGATTGGTATACCCCGGATCATGAAATAAAGTGTATAATTCAGGAGGAAGCTGCGATCCCGGATCCTTAAACAGACGGGATATTGAAATAAACATTCTCAAAGGATGGTTGCTGAATGCGCGTTCACATCTTAGCCAGCGGCAGTCGCGGAAATGCCGTCTATTTCGAATTCGAAAATGCGCGCCTGCTGATTGATGCCGGCATCAGTGCCCGCCGTATCGAAACCGGCCTGGCCTCCATCGGGGTCAAAGCGGGTGAACTCGACGCCATACTGGTCACCCACGAGCACAGCGATCACATCAACGGCATCGAAGTCCTGGCCCGCCGCCATCACCTGCCGGTTTTTGCCCGGACCCGGGTTTGGAATTGCCTCAAATTTCGTCAAAACCTGGCAGTTGACTGCTGCCGCGAGATTTCGGATGGCTTTACGATAGGTGACGTGGAGATCGAACCCTTCAAAATCCCTCATGACGCGGTTGATCCCGTAGGTTTTGCGCTCCATCACCGCAACGGCAAATATGTGCTGGCAACCGACCTCGGTCATGCCACTCCCGAAGTAAGACGTGCCCTATGCGGAGCCGACGTGGCCGTGTTGGAAGCCAATCACGATATCGAGATGCTGGACAACGGTCCCTATCCCATGTTTCTCAAGCGGCGGATCCGCGGACCAGTGGGCCATCTCTCCAATAACGATACCGCCCAGCTGCTGGCCTGTTTGGATCGCCGGCCCACCATGCATGTATTTCTGGCCCATCTCAGCCAACAAAACAATCACCCGGCGGTAGCCGAGGGCACAGTGCGAGACTATCTTGCCGAACAGGGCTGTGAGGTAGGCCGGGAAATTGTCCTGCATCCCACCTTCCAGAACCAGGGTTGCGGTTATTCTTGCTGAGGTGACCTGACCTCCTCCAGGCTCCTCCTGTGACTCCAACCTGTATCCCCTAGTCTCCTTTGCTCCCCAAATCGGACCTTCGCCGCAATGCTGCCCGTATTTTTAACAGTAGCCCCCCAGACCAGATACTGGTACAATATTGGCAGAATCTTTCCTAAAGCCAGATTTTTGGGAACACAATCAATCTGGTGGGGGCCGACGAAACAACGAAGTGAAAGAGGAGGAGATTTAGTGGAAATTCAACCGATGGAACACATTTGGGAAGCGTATTGGCCTGATTATTGGCCTCATTCGATCGAGTATGGAAGAGAATCCATAGTATGGCATCTCTACCATAATGCCAACCGTTTCGCCAATAAACCCGCAATAGTATACTACGGCACCGAAATCACCTTCAAAGAGCTCAAAAACCTGGTATGGAAAGCCGCCGGCGCCTTGCAGAAGCTGGGAGTTGTCAAGGGTGACCGGGTCTATCTGGGCCTGGAAAACTGTCCCCAATTCATCATCTCCTACTATGCGGCCATGGCCCTCGGCGCCATTGTCATCGCCGGAAGTCCTATGTACAAGGGCGGCGAGCTGACTTATATCCTGAACGACTGCACTCCCAAGGTCGTAATCATGGAAGATGCCCTCTATCCCATTCTGCAGAGCATCCGCAAGCAGGCTCCCTCGGTGGAGTCGGTGATCGTCACCTCCATGGCAGAGTATCTGCCCGCTGAACCTACCCTGCCCATTCCTCCGGGGATGACCGTGGAAGGAGATTTTGAGGATTCCATCCCCTGGCCGGATTTTATTGACAACCCACCCCTGGATAAGCTGGCTGACCTGGACATCAGCAAAGACGTGGCCTTGCTGCAGTATACCTCCGGCACCACCGGCAATCCCAAGGGAGCCATGATAACCCATTTCAATATCATGGCCAACGCCACCTCCGCACCCATGTGCGTAAAGGCCACTAGCGAGGACGTATACCTGACCGTACTGCCGCTGTTCCACGTCACCGGGATGACCAACAGCATGAACGCCCCAATATACCTGGGGGCCACCATGGTGCTGATAGCGAAATTTGACACTGAAACCCTGCTGAAAGCCATCCAAAAATATCATTGTTCTGTGTGGCTGGCCATTACGACCATGAATATCGCCGTAATCAATCACCCCAACCTCAAGAACTACGATATATCATCGTTGCGGGCTTTGATCTCCGGGGGAGCCCCGGTACCTCCGACGGTGGTCGAAAAATACCAGGAACTGACCGGCTGCAATCTGGTGGAAGGCTTCGGCATGAGCGAAACCATCTCCGCTACCATCCTCAATCCCCTGGATCGAAATAAACTGGGAAGTATAGGAGTTCCCATGCCCGCGGTTGAAATCAGGGTAGTAGACCTGAAGGACGATTCCCGCCAGGTTGATCTGGGCGAAGAGGGCGAACTCTGGCAGAAAGGACCCTCGATCGCCATCGGCTACTGGAACAAGCCCGAAGCCACCGCCGAGACTTTTCTCGGTGACAGTTGGATGAGAACCGGGGATATTGTCAAAGTGGATGATGAAGGCTATGTCTTTATCTGCGGCCGCACCAAGGAGTTAATTAAAGCCTCCGGGTACAGTGTTTTCCCGGCGGAAGTCGAAGAGTATCTTTATCATCATCCGGCCATTGCCGAATGCGTAGTCATCGGCATTCCCCACGACTACCGGGGTGAAGACGTCAAGGCTTTCGTCGTACTTAAGCCCGAATGGGTCGGCAAGATTACCGAGGAGGAAATGGTGGAATGGTCCCGGTCAGAGCTATCAGTCTACAAGTATCCGCGGACCATTGAATTTAGAGAAACCCTCCCCAAGAGCGGGACCGGCAAGATCATGCGCAAGATTCTAAAAGCCGAGGAAGCTGAGAAGGCTGCCTCCCAGAGTTAACCGCCAAAAAAGCTGGCAGCTAGTGCTGCCAGCTTTTTTATTTCCCTATCTGACCTACTCAAATCGCCCCCATTATTAAGGAAGAACCTGTTCCCGCCCATATCCTTTACGGTTGGCGGAATCCTCCGGCCTATCCCCCCTTGGACCGGCTGCCACTCTGCATCTATCCTGAGCATACTGATTACCGGAGGCCGATCCCGCCTATGGCATCAGCTTCTGATAGCAGGCCTTAACCACCAGGGCATCATACAGGGCATTATGTTTGTTTTCCGGTGATGCCATGCCCACGAACTCCTCGCGGTTGATGTTCGATTCCATTCCGCGGACTTTGAGCAGGGTGCAGATGTCGTAACAGATGAAATCCAGGTTCTTGGGCATATTAAAAATCCCCCCCAGCAAATCGCAGAAAAGGATCCAGTCAAAGGGAATGATATCGGCCCACATCTCCACTCGCTCCCAGCGGGATAGCCAATTCCGCAGGGCTCCTCCGATAGTGGCCCGATCTCCCAGGCATGTTTCCAGCTGACCTGCTTGCCCATACTGGGGCCGAGGTTTATCTGGATCTGCCAACCACAGGTAGTCCATAACATTTTCCTGCAGCCAGGGAAACATTTGATTCCGGTCATAGTCGGTAAACTCTGCATAAAACATATCTCCATCTTCCGATACCAGTCCTATACTGATCAGGGTCGTATCCCGGTGCAGTCCGGTAAACTCGCTGTCAAAGAATACCCTCATTGATCTCCCTCCTCCGTTTTCTGGAATACTGGCACTGTTCACCATTAAGATTACCAGATGCGCTGGTCAGATCCATAGGTGTTGTCATTCTGGTTCTCCCAGCGGCAATCGTTCTCTGGGAATAGCGGCCTTGTTATCTGAGGATCCATCCAATCATGTGAGGCTCTACCTCCAGCCCTCTTCCCCGATAAGGGGCACAAAGCGCACCCCGCCCAGGTTTTCCCTAGCCATCTCGGTTTCGGTAACTCGGGTTATCCGCAGCAAAGTCTGATTGGTCATATCTCCTACCGGAATAACCAATCTGCCCCCGATGGCCAGCTGTCGGACTAATGCTTCCGGAATTTGCGGAGCCCCGGCCGAAACCAGAATGGCATCAAACGGTGCGGCAGCCGCCCACCCCAAGGTGCCATCCCCAACTGCCAAATGGATATTGCTGTAACCCAGCCTGTCCAGAGCATCCCTGGCTTTTCCCGAGAGTTCTTCGATATTTTCTATGGTATACACCTCATTCACCATTCTGGATAAAACCGCCGCGGCATATCCGGAACCGGTTCCTATCTCCAAAACCCGGTGCTGGGGCTCCAATTCCAGGGCCTCTATCATCAAAGCTACGATATAAGGTTGGCTGATGGTTTGCCCGGCTCCGATTGGCAGGGGGCAATCCTCATATGCGTACTTCAGCTGGTCCTCAGCCACGAAGACGTGACGGGGAACCTCAAGCATGCTTTGAATGACCCGCTCATCCATGACCCCACGTCCAACGATCTGCCGGTCGACCATGGCCTGTCGTTCTTCGAAACGCTCCGGCATCTGCTTGTCCATCAGCTCTCACCGCCCATCTATTCCATTTGCTTTATAAAGCTGGCCAATGGCTGTTTCCAGGCCTGGCGAAGCCCTCTTAGGGACGATCCTCCCAGACTTCGAAGATCTCTCCATCCTTCATATGGTCAAAGGCTTCCCGGTCTGGAACCATGCGAATAATTGCTGCCTTTATGCTGAGGTCGCCCCACCGCCATACCACCTGCGGTCTCATGTCAGGACCAGGTACAAATGAAAAACGGGGCGGATTGGCAACCCGGCTGCGGGTCAGTCCCTGCAGCGTGTCGGCCAGGCAGGCTGACCCGGATACCTCCAAGGTCAGCTCTGGGGATGACAGATGTCCCAGCCTCTCCTGGATAATGTATGCCATACGAACCCCGGTCATCAGCTCCGGACATAATTCACCGTGATGGGCAACGGCCCGCCTCAGCAGCACCTCCATCCGCGCCTCCGGTTCGGCATGCTTGATGTTGGGAGTTGTCGCCGAGAAGACGATATCATTCTCAAAGTAAGGCTTGATGTCTACGATGGGAGTCCCATCAAAGGCATCCAGGCCTTCAACATATAGATTCAGCCCCTCCACCCGCACCAGTCTGACCAAGGTGAGCCCCACAGGGTTCGGGCGGTTGGGAGAGCGCATTCCGAACACCCCATAAACCGGAAGGGCCTCATTGATCCGCATGGGCACCGTGGCCAGCACGTCCCTGCGAGCCAGATGAAACCAGGCGATCACCCAGATATGAGAATGCTCCGCTATCCTTTGGAGTGCGTCCCGATATTGGGGCAGAATTTCTATCCGCGCCGGCTGTTCCTTGATCGAAATATCCGGAGCAGATTTTGTTTCCAGAAATACATAACCCACCGGATCCATGCTGATCTGCAAGTCAATTCCCCCTCCCCGGGGTTATTCAGGCTATTATTCATAGCCGGCCATTTTCGTTCATAAATGTTTGGAACCCCGGCTGCCTCGGGGAGTGCGACTGGGTCCCAGGCCACCAGTCAGATGCGTTCTGCCGCCGATTATTTTGCCATGGCCTCCTTCTTCATTTCCGGGGGCATTTTTTCGATGGCATATCGCAGGGAAGTCCTGGGCATAACCCTTTTGTTGCGGACTACGTAATCGAAGACCTCCTGCTGATGTTGGCGGCTGGCTTCCTTGAGCATCCATCCATAGCCCTTGCGGACCAGATCATCATCATCCAGCAGCAAGATGTCTGCTATCTCCAAAATATCCGGGAGGAATTTACCCCGCTTGGCCGGAACGATAAGCGATACCGCCGAGGCCCGACGCATCCAGCGATTATCTGAAGTCGCCCACTCTTTTAACCGGGAGATATATTCGGCATACATTTCAATAAAGGTTCCAATCGTATGGTTGCAGAGGGTATCGCAGGCCGCCCAGTTGCTGACGTAATTGGCGACCCAGGATTCAAAAACCTCAAAATCCCCCGGTTCGAAATCCTTGTGCAATGAATGTGCCCAGATGCAGGCGACGCCGCTCTCCTCCAGATATCCTGATGCCCACAGTTCTTCGCAGAGAGCAAACACTTCAGCCTTGCTCAGCCCGGGATTCTTTTTCAGGTGTTCTTTGCCGATTTTGGTCACGACCGCAGTCTTGGTCCCGTGCAGTTTAATGTCTTCCTTAAAGAACCTTTCACCGCTGTTTCTGGTCGCTTCATCCGAATTCCGGATCAGATCGGCTCGAATCGCTTCCGCCAATTGGCTCATAATCCCTGAACCTCCCTATGACTATGAAATAACTGTTACCTTGATTCCCAGTGCATTGGGGACAATCATTTTCCAAATCCACCCATTGAAGATCACCGGCCTCCGGTTTCCTCAACGAAACCTCAACGGAACTTGTTACATATCCTGCTTTTATTATAATCCGCACCCCTGCCAGGCGTCAGGAAATTATCTGCTGTTCCTGTTGGGGGATCCGGGCTTTAGGGATTAAATAATCGACCTTCTTCCGATGTCCGGAAGACCCTGCGGAGTTTTTTTGGAGAGCGGCTTAGATTTTTGTAGGAACTACAAGGTCAAATAATAAAACCGGCTCCCCTAATGCTAAGGAATCCGGTAGTGTGGATTTTATGGCGGAGAGAGTGGGATTCGAACCCACGGAACCATCACTGGTTCACACGATTTCGAGACGTTTGTCTTGTGCACACTTTAGTGGAAATTAGAGGAAGA
>CAZDND010000092.1:0-7056 GCA_964506825.1 uncultured Syntrophothermus sp. | reverse complement strand
CGCGATGCCAACTACCTGGTAGCCAACTCCCTGAATGGCTCCACTATACCTGACAGTGACAGCAGCTGGCCGCTGCGGCTAGTGGGACCGGCGGTGGATAAGAGCAACTCGATTTCGGGGATTGCCAGCATCGAGCTGCTGAGGAAGTCCTCCGGCGGCGGCGGTGGAGGCGGCGGATCTATTTTCGTGACTCCGCAGGCTGCATTTTCCTTTGAGCCAGCATCGGGCCCAGCTCCCCTGGTAATACAGTTCACCGATGAGTCCAAGGGCAACGACCTGGATTATGCCTGGGATTTTGACAACGATGGGGTGGTCGACTCGACCGATAAGAACCCGAGCTACACTTTTGATGATCCCGGGATCTATCCCGTTAAGCTGACCATCAAGAGCGGAACTACCATCAAGACCATCGCGAAGAATATCCAGGTGGAGGGCCAGGAGACCACCGTTCCAAACGATGTGGCTAACCACTGGGCTAAGGCCAGCATCCTGGATATGTTGGACAAGGGATTTTTGGCAGGCTACCCAGACGGCAGCTTCCGGCCTGATATGCCCATTACCCGGGCTGAGTTTACGGTGGTCATTGTGAAAGCCTTCCAGCTTGAACTACAGGCAGGACCAGGGTTTGATGACACTTCCGGCCACTGGGCCAGAGATTTCATCGCCACTGCTGCTTCCAAGGGAGTTGTCAAAGGCTACAGTCTGACGTCATTTGGCCCGGATGATCTGATCACCCGGGAGCAGATGGCAGTAATGATCGCCAAAGCGCTGGGCTTGGCAGATAGAGAAGCTGACCTGGTCTTCAGTGACAAGGGACAGATCTCCAATTGGGCCAAAGGAGCCCTGGCAGCAACCATCGAGCGGGGCCTGATGACCGGTTACGGAGATGGTACCCTTAGGCCTCGGGATATGGCCACCCGCGCCCAGGCGGTGACCATGATAGTGAACGGTTTGAATATCAGGTGACCGCAGATTAGAAAACCGCAATCGGGTTTGGTCACAGTAGAACAATTGAGAGGTTGACGGTAAGCAATCATGACAGCTGTGGGTGGGAGCGGTAGGTCCGCCCCCACCCACAGTAATTGTCTGCTTATGAGTTGGAATTCCAGGTCTGAACCCGTTATCAGATGCGAGCCAATGACAAGAAGGAGTGGATGGTTTGACCCGGAAAACTAATCCCCGAATCCAGGGTCTCTGGTTTGGAGGAATGGTAATCGCTTGCTGGTTAGCCCTGATGACATGCTGTCCGCTAGCCACTGCCCAGGAACAGATTTCTGCCACCGGGGATGAGACCGCGGCCCTTTGGACAGAGGGACTGCAGTGGGGCCCTTATCTGACCGGAACCACCAGCAGCGGAACGGAAGTCAATGTCCGGACCACTGCTCCTACAAACGTCGTAGTTTACTATACTACTGAAGAATTTTACCGGCGCTATGGAGCATATAACCTGAAAGCCACCGACGGGCTGAGGAATGATGCCCATCGCATCCTGCTAACGGATCTGAAAGCCGATACCAGGTATTATTACCAGGCAGCCTGCGATGACTGCAACTCCGCAAAGTACCATTTTAAGACCTTCCCGCTCTTCGGCACATTCACTTTTGCGGTCTACGGTGACACCCAGGATGAGGTGCCGAATTTTACCCAGTCGGAAAGGCATCGTCTGGTAGCTGCGCGAATTGCCCAGGAAGAAGACCTTCTATTTGTCATAAATACCGGGGACCTGGTGAATGACGGGGATGATGTGGCCAACTGGAACCGCTATTTCGAGGCGACCCGCAGGATGGGAGCCTGTGCAGCAGTTTTTCCGGCCCACGGCAATCATGACGATGAAACCTGGTATTATGAGAACTTTGGGATCGCGCCCAATTACTCCTTCGACTGCGGCAATATTCACTTTACAATACTCGACTACTTGGACCCTGAGAGCCAGACGGAGTGGTTGAAAAAGGATATGGAAACCAGGCAGGAGTGGAAAATAGCCGTTTCCCACTACCCTTTGTATACATCGGAACCCAATCATTTCGGGGGTTATGAGAATCTGAAAAACAGCTGGGAACCAATCTTCCGGGAAAAGGGGGTCAACCTGGTATTTCAGGGACATGTCCATGCTTATGAGCGCTATGTACAGAGCGGAATCATGTATATGGTAGTGGGCATCGGGGGTGGTCCCTACGACCTTCTTGAACAAGATAAATACCCGGGATGGCAAAGCAGCCTGGAACGCAGTCTGGGATATGCCAGAATCACCGTCGATCCTTTGGAAGGCACCCTTAAGGTTGAGGTGGTACGGGTGGCGGACATTTCCCCGGACGGCCAGGAGGTCGTGCTGC
Source organism: uncultured Syntrophothermus sp. (assembly GCA_964506825.1). GTDB lineage: Bacteria > Bacillota > Syntrophomonadia > Syntrophomonadales > DTU052 > JAAYDA01. The sequence goes on along the minus strand of CAZDND010000092.1, from coordinate 4,723 downwards.
TGCCGGAAGAGAGCGTTTATGACAGTTTTAGCATGCATTCCGCAATGGTCGCGGAAAATCAGGCCATCTGGGCAAAAAAACTGAAAAAGGTTTTATACGAAATGGTTATAAATCTGCAGATATTGATTAGGGGAGTATGAGCATGAGAAAAAAAGCGGTACCACTATTGGGGCTGGGCTTGCTGATTTTTACCGCCGTTTGGCTGCAGGTATGGTTGCCGGCACCGGCTTTTGGCGCCGGAGCCACGACTGCGGTCCATGTGGTCAGGTACGGGGAAGACGGCAGCACCATCCTGGATGAGAAGGATATGGACTACCTTTGGATGGAAGAAAACCTGCCGGTCTTTGGGGACGGCATGACCCATTATTTTCATCAGGGGCCGGTTTTTGAGGGGGATCTGTGGGATCCTTCTGAAGTGAGCAACCTCAAGGACAAAGGAGCTGTCAAGGGCACTGCGGTTAAAGATCTCTGTGAACAGGTGGGCGGCATGCAGCCTCAGGATGAAGTGATGCTGGTCTCGGTAGACGGATGGCACACCCATTTTGGTTACGCCAACATATACACCCCCGTCAAGTACCAGGGGACAATAGCGTTGTGCTGGTTCAATGGGGAGGATGCTGATGAGGGTGAGCGGTATGGAGTGGGTTATCCGGCGAATAACGCCTACCGCAGTGCCCTGCAAATGGTTTTCATGACCGATATACCCAATGCGGATGGTAAGCTGGTTTTTGGCAATACTGACATGAGAAAGGCGCTGCCCCAGGAAGAGTATCAGCACTTCTTTGAGGGACAATACCCCAGCACCAACGGTCTTTCGGGCAAGTGGATCAGAGAAGTAGCCATCTACAGCGGAGGTGTTCCAGATCAGGTGGTATTGACACCCGCAGAGGATTCGGAATCGGCCGATCCGGCTCGGGATAATATATGGGTGCCAGCCCTGATGGGTCTAGGCGGAGTGCTGCTGGTGGGATGGTATATTTATGCAAGGAGAAAGATAGGATGAAAGGCAACCAAACGAAAATAATCCTTCTGGCAGGTATCTTGCTGATCCTGGGATCGATCATCTATTACTGGCAACCATGGCAAATGATAGCTGACAGTGAGACTAGAACCTGGGAAGTTACTCTGGTAGGTCGGGGAGGTAGTGAAATGGTCCTGAACTACCAAGACATCAAGGCAATGCCTTCCTACCAGGGGCAAGGGGGGTTTTTTTCTACGGTAGGGGCTATTTTCGGACCCTATGAAGCGCAGGGGGTGACCCTGGAGGACCTGGGTAAGCTGGTGGGGGGCATCACCCCGCAGGATGTGGTGATGGTATCAGCTCAGGATGGTTATTCCACGGTCTTGGATTATGAACAGGTCATGGGGGAGTATGTCACCTACGATACCCGCCTAAAGGAGGTGCCCCATGAGGAATTGAAGACGATCCTCATGTACCGGCAGGATGGCAGGCTGCTCAGGCATGATGACGGCAAACCTTACCGATTGGCAGTCGTCGGCAACCAGGAGGGACTGCTGGTCGAGGGCAATTACTGGGTCAAATGGGTAGACAGGATCGAAATAATGCAGGCACCCTAAGAGACCCGGAGTCGGCTGATGGCAGCCAGATAAACAGGCAAGGTGATTTATGAAAAGATATTTCGTTGTAGTACTGATGGTCCTGGTTCTCCTTTCCGGCGGAGGGTGTTCCCGGGGCTTAACCGGAGGCAGGAATGACCGGGTGGATCTTAAGGTTATAATAGCTGGCAGCCTGCTGGTGCCTTTTCAGGCAGTGGAGAAGGAATACGAGAGGCTAAATCCGGATGTCGACGTGCAGCTGGAAGGTCATGGAAGCGTCCAAGTGATCCGGGCGGTAACCGAACTTGGTGAAATAGCGGATATCGTGGCGGTAGCTGATGCCCAGCTTATTCCCTTAATGATGTACCCCCTAATGATCACTGATCAGAAAAAGCCTTACGCGGATTGGACTATCAGGTTTTCAGCCAACCGGCTGGGATTGGCCTACAAGAGTGAAAGCGCATATTCCGGCGATATTAACGATGACAATTGGTGCGAGGTTCTGGCCCGTCCGGATGTGACTATTGGATTGGCCGATCCCCGCATCGATGCCATGGGGTACCGGACCCTGATGGCCTTGCAGTTGGCGGAGGACCTGTATGATGATGAGGGGATATTTGAGAGAACTATAGGATACGCTATGGATCCGGCCGTGAAAATAACCAGGAGCAATGAGGTCGATACCATATCTGTACCGGAGATTCTTAAGTCCAGAGATCCGCGCATCAAGCTCCGGGGATACAGCATCCAGTTGATGGCCCTGCTGGAGTCAGGAGACCTTGATTATTCATTTGAGTATGAAAGTGTAGCTAAACAAAGAGGTCTTGAGTGGCTGAGATTGCCATCGGCTGTGGACCTAAGCGAGGGGTCTTTGATGGAGCAATATGCCCGGACGGCTGTGAGCCTGGATTTCAAGAGATTCAGCTCCATAGTGCCGATTTTTAAAGGTGCGCCGATCGTGTACGGGCTGACCATACCGGGTAATGCTATGAATCCTGAAGAAGCGGATCGCTTTATCAATTTTTTGCTGGGGCCTGAGGGGCAGGAGATTTTCTTACGGACCCATCATGCCATGTGGTTGACGCCCCAATGCGATAATGTAGAGGCGCTGTCACCGTCATTGCAGCTAATGTTTCCTGCGGGAGGATAACATAATGAAAATAGGCAAGGGTGGCAACCATATACCGCTGAAGCTCTCCAGCCGGGCCTTTACCGTGACGTTTGCTCTTCTGGGTTTGTTGATACTGCTGTTCATTCTTGTCCCGCTTTTCAAAATGGTCTTTCTATCTAATAAAGACGCATTCAGAATGGCCCTTACGGATACGGAAACCATGCGATCCATTGGGCTCACAGTATATGCTGCCTTGATATCAACCGGCTTGGGGTTTATCCTGGGGGTCCCCCTGGCATATATTCTGGCCCGCTATGATTTTGTCGGCAAAAAGTTGCTGGAAGGTCTGGTGGATCTGCCCATCGTAGTACCGCATTCGGCGGCGGGGATCGCTCTTTTGTTCGTTTTTGGCAGCAGTTTCACGGTGGGGAAAGGATTCAATGCCATAGGCATAAGTTTCATTGATTCCCTGGCCGGGATCGTCATTGCTATGCTGTTTGTCAGTGTGCCGATCTTGATCAGTGCCGCCAAAGAGAGCTTTCGAAAGGTAGATGTTCGACTGGAGAAAGTAGCGCACACCCTGGGGGCGAATCCCTGGCAGACTTTTTGCCGGATCAGTTTTCCCCTGGCCTGGCGCAGCATACTGGCAGGCAGTCTTATGATGTGGGCACGGGGAATGAGCGAATTCGGTGCAGTGATCATCCTGGCTTATCACCCAACCATCGCCCCTATCCTGGTTTTTGAGCGATTTGAAACCTATGGTTTGGAGCAGGCCATACCGGTTGCGGCGATCATGGTTATTATTAGTGCGGTGGTATTTGTGGGCATTCAGACCTTACTGAGGCAGGAAAGGCAGCATGATTGAGATCAGAGGGTTAAACGTAAGGTTAGGAAATTTCGCCCTGCAGGATATCGATCTTAGCATCGGCAGAGGAGACTACTCGATCCTGGTGGGGCCTTCTGCTTCGGGAAAGACAGTTCTGCTGGAGACAATCGCCGGTCTGCTCCGGGTAGACTCGGGGCAAATTCTGGTGGGATCCCAGGATATTTCTCATCTGGATTCTGAGAAGAGGAACATCGGAATGGTATATCAGGATTGTGCTCTATTTCCCCATATGACGGTGGAGCAGAATGTGGTTTTCGGGTTGGTCGTCAGGCGCTGGAAACCTGAGGATATTTTGAAGAGTTTAGACCGGGTGGTTCAATTAATGGGAATCGGCTCGCTGCTCAAGAGAAGACCCGCCCGGCTTAGCGGGGGTGAGAAACAGAGGGTGGCGTTGGCTCGTGCCCTGATAAACAACCCCCAGGTTCTGCTTCTCGATGAGCCCCTGGGAGCGCTCGATCCCCAGACTCGCAAGGGAGTCCGGCAGGATATCCTCCGCATCCACAGTGAACTGGGAATTACCGTGCTGCACGTGACCCACGATTTTGAGGAGGCAGTTATGATGGCCAGCCACATGGCGGTTATCGGAGAAGGCCGGATCAGGCAATCAGGACCGCCGGAGGAGATATTCCGCTGCCCAAATTCGGAATTTGTAGCCCGGTTCACCATGACCGAGAACGTTTTAACCGGGACAGCCCGTAAAGTAGGGGCAGGACGGAGGTTGTTTACAGTACAGGGCACGGAATTTGCTGCCGTTTCTGACCTCGAAGGCCTCTGCATGGCAGCGGTCAGGCCGGAGGATGTGTTAATTTCCGGCAGTCCTCCGGAAATTAACGGGCTGGTATATAGGGGAATAGTCACTCAAATCATCAACCGGGGATCTACTGTGAGTGTCAGCGTAGAGCTGCCGCCCGAACTGACTGGTCTTCAGACCCGCCATGCCTTTGATCAGGCCGGCCTGGCAGTCGGCCGGGAGGCATACCTGTCTATCGTGCCGAAAGCGATGCACTTGTTTCGGGACCGTTCCGTCACTGATAAGTCCACTTAGAATCAGATTTTGACTTCGGCAACATGTTGCCGGTGGGTTGGTTCTTGTAGTCCCAGATTTCCATAATGCACACAGAGGAGGAGATTCAGGTTGCTGAAAACTACTGGCGTCCGGCTAATCAGGG
>CAZDND010000091.1:0-7270 GCA_964506825.1 uncultured Syntrophothermus sp. | reverse complement strand
TCGGCGGAGGCCAAGGCGCAGCCACCATCTTCGAGCTCTGCTAATATTGGGGAACCCGTAATCTAGGATCATTGTCGCAGGGACCTGGCCTAAAGCCAGGTCCCTGACTATGATAGCTTAAGGTCAATTATTTGACTTATATGAGAGTGTTTAGATATTAAGAAGAATGCAGGTCTTTTTACCTGAAAATGTATACAGGAGGTTATAATAATGGCGTCAAATTTTGCTTATAGTACCCGGGATATCAAATTTATCCTAAAGGAATGGCTTCCAACCGAGCAGATCTTTGCTTACCCCAAGTACGATGGATACTATGCTAAAGAAGACATGGATATGTTCATCGACCAATTCTACAAAATCGCGGCTGAGGTCATCTTCCCGACCGATGAAGATGGTGAAAAGAACCCGGTTAGGTTTGAAGACGGAAAGGTAATAGTTCCTCCTACTTATCCCAAAGTATTTAAGTATATTCAGGAAAACGGTTGGGGAACCAGCAATTTCGAACCGGTGGATGGAACGATTCCGCAGATTCTGAGCTGCTTTATTACTGAATTAATGACCGCCGCCAGCCCTTCATTCCCAGGCTACATCGGACTGGCATCCGGAGCCGCCAATCTGATAATCACCTTCGGGGACCAAGCCATGAAGGATATGTTTCTTCCGAAGATGTTTAATGGCGATTGGGGAGGAACTATGGCCCTGACCGAGCCAACTGCCGGATCTGATGTGGGCGACATACTTTCTAAAGCCTATCCAACAGATGATCCCCGGATATATAAAATAAAGGGAACTAAAATTTTCATCTCTGCGGGTGATGGACAGCATGCAGAAAACATCATCCACCTTTACCTCGCTCGCGTCGAAGGCGCTGCACCTGGAACCAAAGGTATATCGTTGTTTGTAGTTCCCAAATATTGGGTTAATGAAGATGGCAGCCTTGAGGATAATGACGTCCATGCTACTGGGATCGAACACAAGATGGGGCAGCATGGTTATGCCACGGTAGCTCTCTCCTTAGGCGATGAGAATAAATGCCGGGGTTGGCTGTTGGGCAAAGCTCCGGACGAAAACGGCGTGGGTGAGGGAATGGCCCAGATGTTCCAGATGATGAACGAAGCTCGCCAGGGTGTAGGCGCCAATTCACTTGGCACTGCCGCCAATGCTTATTGGAATGCGGCCAACTATGCGCGGGAGCGGGTGCAGGGCAAACTGGCTGCAAATCCCAAAGCTGGCCGTACCCAAATAATCAATCATGAGGATGTCAAGAGGATGTTGCTGGTCAACAAGGCTACCCTGGAAGCAATACGGGCCATGCTGGCCAAGTGCTACTTCTATATTGACGTAACTCACAATGATCCTGATCCGGCGATCAGGAAGATGGCTAATGAGCGCGTGGAGTGTCTGACTCCGGTGTGCAAAGCCTATCCTTCCGACGAAGCATGGACCCTGATCGGCGAATCGATTCAGGTGCTGGGAGGATATGGATTTACTGAAGATTACGTGCCTTCGAAGGCTGCCCGGGACTGCAAAATCTACTCCCTGTATGAAGGAACCAACTTTATACAAGCCCAGGACCTCGTAGGCCGCAAATGGACCATGAAGAAGGGTACCATATTTGCTGATTTTTTGAAGGACATCGAAGATTTTATTGCAGCCAACAAGGATCAGGGGGTTTTCGAGAAACAATTTGCGACCCTGGAAAGGGCTTTGCAGGCCTATAAGGAAGCCCAAGCTTCGATATGGGGTTATGTTGCTGAAGGTAAAGTCGGTATGCTGCCGACCTTCGCCACGCGGATGCAGACAGCAACGGGTCAATTATACGGTTCATACTGCTTGCTGGACCAAGCCCTGATAGCTAACAAACGCATGCAGGAATTAGGGCCGGACCACTTTGATTACAATTTCTATTATGGCAAGGTCCTTTCTATGAATTTCTATATCGGCAATGTATTGCCCAAGGTTTGGAATACTGCCGAAATCGTAAAATACGGCGACGATTCAGTTGTTGAAGCACCTGTAGACATCTTCAATTACTAAGAAGGCTAAGAAAAAAAGGGAGCCAGGGAACTATAAGCACCCCAAACATCGTACAAAAAGTCCAATGTTTGGGGTGCAGATTCCCGGGTTCTCTTTTTTTGGTCCAGGCTTGATTGGCGACCAGAAAGATGGTGATACAGAATCTTTTTGCAGCCCGATCCAGCAACATCCGATTTGGGCAAGGTGCAGGTCTGAATCTTTCATCCGGGGATGCCGATTACTGAAGGCGAGCAGTTGGCAGCTTTGGTCCAGTGAATTTTACTTTGATTTGAACTATCTCCGGAGTATTTCCGACACGAATGGGTGGCCCCCAGGTGCCGAAACCAGACGAGACGATCACCTGCAGCGAACCTTTTTGAAGGTAGCCATGGTCGATTTCGAATATCCGCCGGGTTATAAATTGATTGGGAAAAAGCTGCCCCAGGTGAGTATGGCCGGATATCTGAAGGTCTATCCCCTGTTCGGCTGCCTCATCCAGATGGAGCGGTTGATGATCCATAAGAATTATGGGTTTTGATCTGTCAGTCTGATGAAGCAATTCTGAAAGGGGAGCTCTGGTGCCGCCCCGGTTGCCAGGATTCCAGTTTTCATCACGGCCGGCGATGTAAAAACTGTCAGTGATTAGGATAGTGCGGTCTCGCAGAACATTGATGCTGGCTTCTTCAAGGTGGCCGACGGTGACGTCAACGTGTCCTCCAATGTGTTCATGGTTGCCAAGAACAGCGTATAGCCCGTAACGGGATTCGATTTTTTGGAAAGTATTCGGCATATTTTGTTCAATAAAAGGTTTGATGTTCTCATCGATGATATCTCCGGGTAAGAGGACAATGTCGGGATGCAAGGAGTTTATGGTCTTAACCATCTTTGAAAGACGGCCATTATGAACTATGGTTCCCAGATGAATGTCGGAAACAGCGACAATATTGAGGGAATCGATGACTCCTGCTGCCTTGGGAATCTCCAGATCGTAAGTCACCACCCGCGGATGTCGGGCGTTCCATGCTCCGTAAAAGAGAAGCATTCCGATTGAAACCGTTACTATGGCACCAACCAGGGATGTATTTTTCAGGTTATCAGGAATGAATGCGAATATCCAGTCCAGCAAACGGATTAGATCAATGAAAATCAAGGTAAACAAAAGATAGTATAGAGCCCCCATCCAATAAGAACCGATTATTTGCAGTCCGGTGGTGAAAGACCCTGGAAAGGGTCCGGTTGCCAGACGACCGATTGGGTAGGATAGGGAAATCGTTAAAAATAATGCAACGTACAGGCAACTGCCAATGTTTGGCAGCCATGCACTGAGGGCCTGCCAGCCTCTATACCCTACATACAAATTGATGGCAGAATAGGCGAGAATCAACACTGCAAAGAACATCGCATAGGATGCTTTCATGGGCTCCGCCATCCTTTCATCAACTTTAGGCTGGGGAATCACTGCTGGGTGTGATCTTTGGCGCCCCTATCCAGCATGATATAGTTGGTGGTGGAGGTGGCAATCAGTTGACCGAGTGTGTTATAGGCTTCGCCGGCCATAAACACGCGGGTTCTCCCTCGAGTGGTAACCTTAGCAATCACTGTCAGGGTATCGCCTTCCATGATTGGCCGATGATAACTGGTATTGATATCGATAGTCGTCGATCGTGGCGTGCCAGTAACTAATAGGCATAGAGGGCCAAAGACATTGTCAAATGCGGCGGAAATAATCCCGCCTTGCATAGTATGAGCCGGATTTAGGTATTCAGGTTTGACCGGAAAGGCTACCGTAAGGCGTTGGCCGGGAATGTACTCAATGAAATCGCCCTCAACCATTTCTGCACAATTGGGTCTGGGCACTTCAGTAAACAGATATTGCGAAAGATTATCTTCAAGCGATGACAAGATACTGCCTCCTCAGAATTAGTTTTTCAACCTGAAACATTATAAGCCTTTTGGATGATTGAATTCAAATTAATGGGCGAAGGTAACGGCAAGTTTGGAATCAAGGCAGGTTAAATGGTTGCCGGTAGAGAAATCTGCTATCCTGTGGCAGTAAAAATTCATCCATCACTTTCGATTTCTGAATAGGAAACCGCAGGAGGTCCGGAATCTACGTGAAGAAAATCATGGATCGATGGTTCAGGATAAATGTGAGAGTGGTTGTATTAACCATTCTCTTGCTGGTTTTAGTTGATGTGGCTCTTACCAGGGCTATTTTGCCCTACTATCTTCGCACGGATGATACCGCGGTCAGGAATGGATCTTCAACCGGGGCGGTGGTGGTGAGAAGGCTGCCGGCCGAGGACCCTGATTCGTTGAATTTATGGAAAGAGGATTTGGTGGAACAAGATGGCCGTAAAGTTGTTTTTCTAGGGGATTCGGTAGTGTATGGCAGCGGCGTCCCTGAGGAAGGGCAGACCATTCCTTCATACTTTGCCAGCTATATTCAGATGCTGCTTCCGGATGAAGACATCAAGGTATACAGCTTTAGCCTCAAGGGATGCACCCCCGTTGATGCCACTCGAATATTGGAGTATGTAGTTGATGCCCGTCCAGATCTGGTTATTTATGATATCAATATTGGTTGGTTTGCGTCTCAAACCGAAACCGGACATCAGCAATTAACCCAGCTAAGCTCAGCGGAACCGATAAGGCAAGACGTATCAGCCGATCAACAGAACCAGTCAGGCAATGAAAGGATCGAAAACGTCTTGGGTCAGGTTGTCAATGAATACTGGAGTCTGTACCGTTATCGGATTTTTCTCAACTACCTTTTGTTTGGAGAACCGATTAGAGACATACTTATGGCTGAAGGGAAAATCGCCGAGAAAACAACGATGGAAGAAGAGTTATTCCAGGAAGACCAATTCAAGCCATGGTATGAAAAGGATTTCAGCTTTTTGAAGGCTAATTCAGGAAAACTCGGCTTGTGCACATTGGATGCGTCCAATCCCCATTGGAATTACTACAATCAATTTATGGAAACCCTGCATAGTAATCAAATTAATGCGGTTTTTTTCACTGTACCCCGGAACAGAACCCTATACCTGAAATATGGTTTGCTTGATGAAAAGGTTTTTGCTTTCAAACAAAATCAACTAATAGATGTTGCCCGCAGGAATGGGATTACCACTTATGATTTCACATTTTCTGTTAAAGACGACTACTTTACCGATACGATTCATATGACTAAGGAAGGTAACCAAGCAGTAGCCAAGATGTTGGTCTGGAACATTATCGAATCCGACTTTTTCAAGCGAGGTATCTAAGTTGCTGAATAGCTGGACATTTTTGGCTTTCGTCCTGGTGACCTGGATGTTATTCTGGTTCATAGTACCGAGACGGGTTCGGGCCCTGTTTTTGGCGGTAGTCAGCTTTGCGTATTTTTTCAGTTACTATCCCCAGGAAGTATTGTTTTTGCTGGAATTGGCCCTGATTGTATTCTTGCTGGGTCTGATAATGCGAAGGCTGCCCAAGGGTGCTGGAATTATGGCCGTTGCATCGGTTGTTTTACTGGTGGGTATCCTTGGGTATTACAAGTATGCGGATTTCTTTATTGAAATTTATAATGGTTTAGTCAATCCGCTTATGCGTTCCTCGTTTACTGGAGGACAGGTGGTAATTCCCCTGGGCATATCATATTTCATCTTTAAGATGATCCATTATTTATTAGATATCAAAAAAGGATCTATCGCTTCACATAGTCTGTCGGACTTCTTAGCCTATATTTTCTTTTTCCCCATCCTGGTCTCGGGCCCTATCGAGAGATTTCAACCTTTTTTGGCCCAGACCTTGGCGGCCAGAAGTGACGGCCAGGGGTCAACGGGAACCGGGGCTGAGATTGAAGATAACCAAAAGCTGGTCTATCGTTATATTCTGGATCCCGATCAAAACCAATCAAGCTGTTGGACGGTCCTGGAGGTATATCCGGACAGCCAACGGGTCAACATGTATTATTTTGGGTTAGGCGATGAACCATCAGTCAGGTATATTGGAAATAAAGAGGACTGGGATGAATTAGTCCGTAAACACCACTTGGCGAGTGCCCAACCTAACGAGCATGGTGAAGCAGAGCAATCAGCGTTATCAGGGGCCGCACTCCATAATCAAAAGAACCATCGTTTAGTTGTTGATGATATGCTGGCGGGGTTGCCCCGGATCATATCGGGTCTTTTTAAGAAAATGGTATTGGCAGATTCCCTGGCGGCAACAGCCCTGCTTCTTCAGCAACCTGACTTGACGACCGGCCAATATTGGGCAGCGAGTTTGGCATTTACCTTCCAGTTGTATTTTGATTTTTCAGGTTACTCAGATCTGGCCATTGGGATTTCACGACTATTTGGCTACCGAATTATGGAGAATTTTAATTGGCCCTATCTATCCCGAAATGTATCGGAATTCTGGAAAAGGTGGCATATGTCTCTCACCTCGTGGTTTAGGGATTATATATTTATTCCCCTAGGGGGAAGCCGAGGCAGCCTGGGATTTGTTATTCGCAACACTCTAATTGTAATGTTCGTTACTGGATTGTGGCATGGGGCAGGATACCACTTTATCTTTTGGGGCATGTATCATGCTTTTGGATTGATCATCTTAAGATTGTACCGTAAATTTATTCTAGGTCGTCTGGCTCCTGCAGAGAGATGGTTGAATACGGGTTTTGCTTCCGCAGCGAGCACATTATTGACTTTTGTTTTCGTGAACGTTGGGTGGGTACTGTTTGCCTGCGAAACTGAACAAAGTATATATGTCATCCAACAAATGTTTGGATTCTGATAGGACATTTGGGCAATGATGGCCACCATCTAATGGATGTGGCGAGCGGTGTGCGGTTCGGCGGCCAAATGGTTCATGGAGGGGATAACTATTAGACTGTTTGTCTTTGATCTTCTTAGGGCGCTCTTTTGGGCAGCAATTATCATCATTATCGTGCTCTTTTCCACTGGTGGTTATCAGACATTTATATACCAAAATTTTTAGCGGTCAGCGTCCTGGATGGAACTCCAATATTGGCATTTGATTTGCAACGTAGTTGAATTGGTTTTGTTGGGGGGCCAATGTTCGAGGGATGGATACAAAACATTTGCGAAGGGGGAAGATGAATGCAACTCGAAAAGATCATGGGTAATGAGGTCATCTATCGTTACACACTCAATCCGGAAGAGACCCGTAGTTTTACCGGAGATGAACGCCTAAAAGGCTGGTCGGTTATTGAGGTTTACCCTGACAGCCAGAACGCTGATTCGTTTTATTT
>CAZDND010000090.1:3839-7313 GCA_964506825.1 uncultured Syntrophothermus sp. | reverse complement strand
ATACCTTGGGTCCGTAGCGGACCTGGGGTACCACGCTGCCGCCACGCTGTGCCATACCATGGATTTCGGACACCTTAACATCATGTCCCAAATCCACTGCAGCCTGAGCCAAAACCCGGCTAGCCAGAAGGGTGCCCTGTCCACCGACTCCTACAATCAGGATGTTCGTTACTGTTCCTGCCATCCTAGTTCACCCCCCTTTCTGCAACCGCATCGAACTTGCACACCTGGACGCACAAACCGCATCCTGTACATAGGTCCGGATTGATATAAGCTTTCTTTTCCGCTTCTACCCAGTACATGCCGGCACAACCAATCTTTATACAGAGTTTGCAAGCTTTGCACTTTTCAGGGTCCACTATCAGCGGCGGATATTTGGCCTTATCGATCAATGCGCAGGGACGAACTGCCAGAATAACCGAAGGCCCCGGATATTTCAATTCTTCCATCAAAATCTTTTCCAGGGATTCGATATCCAGCGGGTCGACCTTCCTTACCCGGTCGATCCCGACTGCTTTAACCAATGACTCCAGATCCAATTTGGCGGTCGGGGTTTGGCTGATTGTCTTGCCGGTGGCCGGATGGTCCTGATGGCCGGTCATAGCCGTAGTGGAGTTGTCCAGGATCATAACCGTAGTATTGCCCTGATTGTACACAACATCTATCAGTGGAGTAATTCCCGAATGAACGAAGGTAGAGTCCCCGATAACCGCCACGGTTTTCTGGGCCCACTCGGGCCCCCTGGCCTTCTCCATGCCCAAAGCCGTCCCGATGCTGGCACCCATGCATAGTGTGGAATCCATAGCTCCCAAGGGCTTCAGCGCTCCCAGTGTATAACAGCCAATGTCTCCGGCTACCCGGATCTTCTTGCGGTTCAGCACATGGAACACCCCGCGATGGGGACATCCCGGGCAAAGCAATGGCGGCCGGGGGGGAATGCTTTCTGCCAGACAGCCGCCGGCCTCAGCGAAACTGCCTTTCAGTACCTGTTCCAACATCTCCGGACTGTATTCTCCGATTACTGGTAAAACCGATTTACCGATCACATCGATGCCCCAAGCTTTGACCTGGTCTTCGATTACTGGTTCCAGTTCCTCAATAACATACAATTTGTCGACCCCGGCTGCGAAATCGCGAATCAGCTTCTCGGGCAGAGGATTTACTGTGGCCAGTTTTAGAACTGAAGCCTCGGGCATAGTTTCTTTAACGTATTGATATGGTATCCCACTGGTTATAATTCCAATGGATCGATCGCCCCACTCGACCCTATTCAGGGGAGACGTTTCCACATAATCCCTTAACCGTGCCATGCGCTTTTCGACTTCCACATGCCGCAGCCTGGCAAAGCCCGGCAGCATCACATACTTTGCTTCGTTCTTAACGTAATCTTTGAGCGGAACCTCCTGGGGTTCACCTTCATCCACCAGGCTTTGGGAATGGCAAAGCCTGGTGGTGACCCTCAGCATAACCGGGGTATCAAACTCCTCACTGAGGCCGTAAGCCTCCCGAGTATAGTCCAGTGCTTCCTGGCTGTCCGAAGGCTCAATGACCAGCAGTTTGGCAAACTTGCCATAACCACGGTTGTCTTGCTCATTCTGGGATGAATGCATTCCCGGATCATCCGCCGAAACCAAAACCAGTCCACCGGTTACTCCTGTATAACCCATGGTGAACAACGGGTCAGCAGCCACATTCACTCCAACATGCTTCATGGTAACCAGAGTTCGAGCTCCCCCCAAAGATGCCCCAAAGCCAACCTCAAGAGCTACTTTTTCATTTGGTGCCCATTCGGCATAGACTCCCGGAAATCGGCTGAAATTCTCCACGATCTCCGTACTGGGAGTACCTGGGTAAGCTGCCGCAACCTTTACCCCTGCTTCATAGGCTCCTCTGGCAATCGCTTGATTGCCGATCAACAACTTTTTCAATATATTCACCTCTTCCTCGAAGTGTGACGCTTCGAATTTGGCTGGGTCCTCTGATATCGTTGATTTCATATCAGTTCCGAACAACCATTCTCGGCTTCAAACCCACACTCAATATGATAACAAAAAACAACCGGAATCGAATCAGGAAAATCCATCTTTCGAACCGGTCTTTGATCTTTGAATACGCTTTATCCCTTTTCCAGAATACTAGTTAATATGTACTGCATCCGGCAGGCCAGGTTGACTTCTGGCCTAGGCCTCATCTATGGTCTTCTGCACAAAGGGCGGCAGGACAAAAGAAGCCGCATGGAGCTCACGAGTGTAGCACTTCAAGCCTTCTGGTGCTGGTTTATTATTGACTGGCTGCCTTGGATCATGTTTTTTGGATCCGATGGCGAAAGCCCAATAACCGCTTACATAGGTCGGGACCGTTGTAAGATATATGTGACGGTGTTCGAAGTCAACCATATTGCGCCATACGGTCTGAAAATAGGCCGGAAAGAAAGTAGGCGACTCGGCATGGGCAACCATCATGCCATCATCTTTCAATAAAGACCAGGTGTTTTTATAAAATTCAGGGCCATAAAGCTCCACCGCCGGTCCCGTTGGATCGGAGGAATCAACAATCACCAAGTCGTATTTATGGACCGCCTCTTTGACGTACTTGCTGCCATCCAGGTAATGTATTTGCACTCGGGGGTCGCTGAACCCTGCTGCAATTTCAGGCAGGTAATAAAAACAGACTTCCACCACCCGGCGATCTATCTCCACTATGTCCACATGTTCAACCCCGGTATGTCTCAACACTTCACGCAGGGACCCTCCGTCCCCTCCCCCAATGATTAAAACGTCCCGAGGAGCCGGGTGAGCCATAAGCGCCACATGGGCAATCATCTCATGATAGATATACTCATCTTTTTCCGTAGTCTGAACCGCACCATCCAATACCAGCGCTTTGCCAAACTCTACTGTCTCCACCACCATCAATTCTTGAAAAGGGGTGGTCTCCCTCCAAAGGATATCACGTATCTTCCAGTGGACCCGATAACCCTCCGTATGATTTTCTTCCATCCAGAAATCCATATTATCCTCCCTGTTCACTGCCCCGGCTCAGGATCCGTTCCCTCTCCAGGTTCAGGTCCCTGACAATGCCGGTAGTCCTTCCCACATCCTCATCTGATTTGAAATCCATTCCCGTCAGGGTGGCCTTGATAATCTCGTCAATCTCCCGGGTAGCCTCGCTCTCGGGAAATCTGAGATAATCCTCCAGCACCTTGATGAGCTCCGTGTTGCGTTCTTTGCAGACCAAATCCAGAACACCCAATAGGCACGAACCTTCGTCAGCAGAAAGCCGCCCTTTGAGCTGAAGCGCCGATATTACCCGGGCCATTTCAGTATACCATTTCTCCGCAGGATATCTAAAATCACCGATCATAACGAGTTCATTTTGGCATCACACATGATTTGACGCGTCTTGTCAAAATTAATAAGAATGTCAATGCCACTTCTCCCATCACGATTTTTATCGATCATGAGGCGATAGTTT
>CAZDND010000090.1:0-3829 GCA_964506825.1 uncultured Syntrophothermus sp. | reverse complement strand
ACAAATCGGCGCATAGTTGGCTAGCTTGCCGCTACATCCTGAAATTTTCGGAAATGTTCATTTTCCTCAGCCTCTTTGGGCGATACCGGGATCATCTTGAGCATAAGATCCGCTTCATTTTTCATCCGGCGAGCTCCCTGCAGGGTCCCGTCATCGTTTAGCTGCACCAAACACATGACCGCTATTTCCAGATTCTGGGCCAACATTTTAAGGGTCTTGACAATTTGTTCCAAAACCTGCCATTCAGCCAGGTTCGGATTGATCTTATCCATGCGCCCAACATAATCCAGGATGAGCATTTTAATCCCATATTGAGCTTTATATTTACGGGCAATCGAAATCATCTTATCCGGAGTAAGGTTAGGGCAGGGATAAGAATAGAAACCACTGTTGCGCAACTGGGAATATCCCTGCAGCACTTCAGAAAACTCACCGGAAGTCAGATCACCGCTCCGAAGCTTTTCATGCTCTACCTCGGAAAGGATCGATCCCCAGCGCAAAGCAATCTGGACCCGGCTCATTTCAGTATTGAGATATAGCAAGGGCGCTTGACTTTCTATGGCCACCGCTCGGGCTGTATGCAGGGCAAAAGCGGTCTTGCCGTGACCGGTTTGGGCTCCCAGAATGACCAAATCCCCAGCTTTGTAGCCCAGGGTTACATGGTTAAGGGAGGCAAATCCGGTTGGCAGACCATCCAGCGGAACCACACCCTTATGGTTCTCCTTGATGGTCTTATATCGCAGATAACGTCTTTCCACTTCATCATAGCCCACCGTGGCCAGCTCCATCGGCGAATCAACATGATCATCGATTTCCAAAGCAGTCAGATTGGTCAGTTCCTCCTCGGCCTCCATCAGCAGACTGTCCACTGACAATTGGGTATTCTCAGCAATCCTTTGATGATGGCGCCGCAGAAACGCCTCGAACTTGCGAAGACGAGCCCGGTCCTTGACCCTGACCAACCAATAAGAAATATTTTCCCCTTCTATAAAATGCTCAGCAATATAAGCCAGCTCTGCGATATCCTGTTGACTGCGAAATATGTTCAGGGAGTGCGATTCTTTCAACAGCTCGGCAAAAGTTGGCTTAACATCCCGGCGGTACAAATCGCAAATCAGTGAAAATACCGTTCGATGCAGGGGTTTATAAAAATCTTCTTCTTTCAGACTGTCATAGGCTTCAATGCGCGCCTCCTCAGAATTGAGCATCCCGGACAGCACCCGGCGCTCACTTTCGAGGTCGACCAATATTTCTTCACTGACCCTGGTTATCGGCATCTGCTCCAGCTCCTTCTGTTAAGGACTATTTCCCCAACAAAGCACAAAATCCTTCAAACTTCGATGTCTGCTGACACGAAACGGCAGGGGTGAGGCGAACGCCTGATCCCTGCCGCGCTATTGTTCTTGTGTTCCAGAGTGCCCTATCATTAGGCCTCAAACACTATTTCCCTACAGCGCTTTCCTCGCGCTTCACAGTCGGAGGAATATAGACTTCTCTGTCCTCTTCTTCGGCCTTGCGCGTCTGACCAAAATGGGTCTCGGTTGATTTGCGCTTTGATTTATGCTCGGAGCTTTCCTTTTCGGCGTCTGCCAGAGAGCGTATGTTCTTTTCCTTCCAATTACTCAAAACGCCGTCCACATAATCGATTCCGCCGTTTTTTGTGCGGTTGCACATTATTTCGCCGGCCCTGCCAATCATTTCCACAGAAAATCCCCAATCATAGCGCCATTTGTAGTACACTTTTTTTCTAGCCTCAGCCGACATGTCCAGGCCGGTTAACCGGCCAAATTCTACCACTTCAGGATCGAATTCATATATCGCCGGAGGCTTTACATCTACAAATGTCCGGAAATAGATTTCCATGGCCTCCAAATTGCTTATGGAACACTCCTTCAGCCCTGAGGCTATACGAGTTATCTCCCGCGGATTGTTAATTTTGCGTTCGAAACACAGCTCCAGCATGCATAAAATAAACTCGGGTTTAAAGGTAAAATCGGTGAGCCATCTGCGCACCTCGTTTCCCATCTTGATCGAGATGAGATTGCCGGTTTTCTGGGATATAAAGTCCGCCACCAGCCGGAAATCGCGACTGCCGGGTACCGCTGTTGGCGCGGCAGTTCCGCCTTTTCTTTTTTCCATCTGCAAAGCTTGCTCAAGTTCGCGTATCCGTTCCTCCTGTTCCTTAAGCAACCCCTCGTTGGAGGTTTGTACAATTGTACGTTCCCCTGACGGATGGTCGCGGATAACAATCTCCCGCAATCTGTCGTACAAGGGTTCAATTAATAGTTTCCGAGATACAAAGTCAGTATGCCCATTGCCCTCAATAGTAATCAAACCGGCCTTTTCCCACTTGCTCAATCGACGAGACAGGCGATTTTTGGTAAGTGAGGGACACACCTTCATTATCTGGGAGATTTCCACCCCCTGGGGCGAATAAGGAAGGGAGCGCTGATGAGCGAAAAGAACCATGCCTAATATGCCAATATCTTCAGCATCAAGATCCAGTTCCGCGGCGTAAGTGTAAATCATCGCGGGAATTTGTACCATCCCCCAGCGAAATATCTCAATGATCGGTTCAAACTGCATACGATGTGCCTCCATGGGTGAAGTAAGCAGATTATATCATAGCCTATGGGTCATACCAACGAGCAACATGGCACAAATCGATTACGGCCATCTACGAATTTTTGTACCACAAATCGTCCGTTCCTTGCAGGTTGGCCTTTCTGCAGTTCGACTGGGATAATAGATTCTATCCCGGAAGATCTATGATTTTCCGTTAGTTAGCGCCTTCAGATTTCGGTCAGCTTCATTCAGCACCTCGATTATCCGCGAATATTCTTCGGCATTCCAACCGGACTGGAAATAACGATTGGCTTTCAGCCTAAATTCCAAGTAGGCTTCCTCAGCCTTCAGGGCCAACTCACCGACCTCCCTGCCCGGAGGCGGATAAGTCTGCGGAAGCTGGTTTCCGTTAATAGTGGGGCGCTCATAAGGTTCCAGAATCACTTCATCCATCCAATCGGGGATGATTGTTGAAACCCCCAACTCTTTTTCGATCATCTTGGCTAGCACGGTCATGGCTTGCATTTCACCGTGTACCACGAATATGGTTTTGGGCAGCCCCACAAACCTTTTCAGCCAGCTCATGATCCCCGCCTGGTCAGCGTGGGCTGAATAACCCTCAATCTGACGGATGTCGGATTTGACCACCACTTTTTCGCCATGAATATTAACCAGTTTTTCGCCATCCAGAATCCTACGGCCCAAGGTCCCCTCTGCTTGGTAACCCACAAACATAACCGTCGACTCGGGACGCCACAAATTATGCTTCAGGTGATGTTTGATCCGTCCCGCATCACACATGCCGCTGGCTGAAATAATGATGTTGCTCGAGGTTGTAGTGTTCAACCCCATCGACTCTTCCTTGGATCTGGTAAAGCTCAGGGTAGGCATGGCGAAAGGATCATTGCCTTCCGAAATCAGGGCACGGGTCTCATTATCATAATATTCGGCACTTCTTTTGAAGATCTCCGTAGCCGCCGTTGCCAGAGGACTATCGATATAAATCCTTTGTCCTGCCGGCAGCTTGCCCTCCTTGTAAAGCATATTCAGATCATATATCAGGTCCTGGGTTCTCTCCACTGCAAACGAAGGGATAACCAGATTCCCACCTTTTTTCCAGGTCATCTCGATTGCTTCCAGCAACTGATCTCTTCGGCTGGTGTTCATCTGATGCAGCCTGTCTCCGTAGGTGGATTCAACAAACAGATAGTCGGCACCCTCGATTATAGTGGGGTCTTTGATTATATGCTGGCCACTCTGTCCC
>CAZDND010000089.1:0-7354 GCA_964506825.1 uncultured Syntrophothermus sp. | reverse complement strand
ATGTGGTGGACCGGATTTTTGTAGGCCGGGGCGTAGGGTCGGATGCGATTGCCGGTATCACGGTGGGTTTTCCGGTAATGGTCATCCTGATGGCACTTTCAATTCTAATCGGGGTCGGAGCGACTGCTCTGATATCCATCCGTCTGGGACAGGGCAACATGCGGGGGGCAGAGAGGGTAGTAGGTAATGCGGTAGTGATGCTGGTCGTCTTACCAGCAGTGTGCGCGATCACCTATCTGTTTTATCATGATCAGATCCTGGTGGCATTTGGAGCATCTCCAGAGGTGCTGCCATATGCTCGTGATTTTATGAACACCATAATGATGGGTGCTGTCATAGGATCTATGAGCATGGGGATGAATAATTTCATCCGGGCGGAAGGAAATCCTCGTTTGGCTATGTATACTCAATTGGTTGCGGTAGCAATCAATCTGGTCCTCAATTACATATTTATTTTCCAACTGGGTTGGGGAGTCAAGGGATCGGCTTTGTCCACTGTAATCGCCTGGTCTGTTTCCACCATATGGATCTGGTCATATTATCTGACAGGCAGGAGTTTGGTTAAAATCAAGTGGGAGAACCTGAAACCGAACTGGACGATTTTATCCAGCATTATGGCCATTGGGCTGGCTTCATTCAGCCTGCAGATAGCCAATAGCGTCCAACAAATAATCCTCAACAGAACGGTAATGTTCTATGGGGGAGATATTTCTCTGGCGGCGGTAGGGATCCTCATGAGCATAGCCACTCTATTGATCATGCCGATATTGGGCCTCAGCCAGGGAACTCAGCCTATTGTCGGTTTCAATTATGGGGCTGAGCAGTACGGACGAGTGAGGAAGACATTGAAATTGTCCATGATTGGGGCAACCCTGATATCGATTGTGGGTTGGATGGCTGTCCAGATCTGGCCTGAAATCATAGTAGGTCTATTCAGCAGGGGCAATGCGGAATTGACCCGGATAGGAGCCCATGCCCTAAAGGTATATTTTGCTGCCGCACCAGTAATTGGATTGAACATCATCGCCTCGGCTGGATTTTTCCAGGCGGTAGGCAAAGCTAAAGAGGCACTGGCTTTGAGCCTGACGCGCCATGTGCTTTTATTTATTCCGATCTTACTGATTCTCCCGCGATATTTCCAGTTGGAAGGAGTTTGGATGACCGCTCCTGCAGCTGACGTCATGGCAACAATGGTCGTGATTTCCTTTTTGATCGTAGCCTTGCAAAAGATGCCTAAGGAAAATAAGCTGCCGGATGGTCAGGCAGATCAGCCGGATATTAACCGATAAATTCAATTGTGCGGATAAGGAAACGGGGACGCCGAATTGCTTCCGGCCCAGGCAATGCGGGGTCCTTTGTATTTACCAATAGTCGTGTCAATGATGTTCTGTACAGAACGAATGTCTCGGGATATAATTATCGGGTGACTTGTACTGTAGAGAACGAAGAAGATTGATAATGGTCACGTGAGAAAGGGAACTGGATATGTCAGTACAACACGAACTGCTGATTGGATTACTGAGGAACGTTAACAAAGAAATTGGCCGGCGGGTGAAGGATGTCCTGGAGGACCAGGATATGCCGGTCGCTATGGTAACCATAGCCAAAGCAGTGAATGAAGAGCCGGGAATCACCATCAGTGAGATCGCGCGTCGGACAGGGATTGCCAAATCACACGTGTCAAATACGATTAAAGAACTTGAAAAACGAGGCTGGGTGGAAAAAAGGAATGACCAGGGAGATCAAAGACTGATCAGGTTGTTTCTGACCCCTATGGGGCTGGGGAATATTCACAAGGTGGGCCTGGAAATCCGGAAAATGCTGCGGGAGCTGGTAGCTGATGTTCCTGAGCAAAGAACGATGGGACTAATCGACGCCTTGCAGGAAATTAACAATTTGTTGGGCTCCGAAAGACGGGTCCTCAATCAAGATATTGGCGGTGATGCTGATGATTAAATTGTTAAGGAACCTCAAACCCTTTAGGTTGGCGATTGCGGCGGTTCTGATCCTGGTATTTCTCCAGACCATGGCGGACCTTTATCTGCCAACCCTGTTGTCGGACATTGTGGATATAGGCATCGTCCAGGGAGACATACCATATATCTGGAGGGTAGGAACCATCATGCTTCTGATCGCCGGTATTGGCATGCTGGTTTCCATGGGAGCAAGCTACCTGGCATCCCGAACTGCCGTTGGTTTCGGTAAAATGCTGCGCAGCAAGGTTTTTGTCCGGGTGGAAAGTCTTTCCTTCAATGAATTTGACCAGTTGGGTACAGCGACCCTGATCACCAGGACAACCAATGATATTAACCAGATCCAAATCCTGGTTTTTATGATGCAGAGAATGATGCTGGGAGCCCCGATAATGTGTATCGGGGGAGTCATTATGGCGGTTTCTATGGATCCTCCTCTGTCGCTGATATTTGTCGCCTCCATACCGTTGCTGACCGGGGTGATATGGTTGGTGATGACCAGAGCGTTCCCGCTTTTTCGTTTGATGCAGCTGAAAATCGATCGCCTGAATCTGGTGGTGAGGGAAAACCTTACGGGAATCAGGGTAGTGCGAGCCTATAACCGCAGCGATCAGGAAATTGCCAGGTTCCAAATGGCTAATCGCGATCTGGCTGACAACGCTATCCGGGTCAATAAACTAATGGCTTCCCTTATGCCGGCTATGATGCTGATCATGGATTATACCCTCATTGCCGTCATCTGGTTTGGCAGCATTCGCATCAATCAGGGAAATATGCAGGTGGGGGCATTGATGGCCTTCATCCAGTATGCCATGCAAATCATGATGTCGTTGGTCATGCTGTCTATGATGTTCATAATGGTCCCCCGAGCTTCAGCGTCAGCAGCCAGGATCAATGAGGTTCTGGATATGGAGCCTGATCTCGTCGACCGGGCTGATGCCGAAGCGGCACCACCCGGAAGTGGAAGGCTGGCCTTCGAAAATGTTGGCTTCAGTTTCCCGGGGGCAGAGCGGCACGCTTTGCAAGATATTTCTTTTAATACGCGACCCGGCGAGGTAACCGCCATAATCGGCGGTACGGGTTCAGGAAAATCCGCACTGGTCGGACTCATCCCCCGCTTCTATGACGTAAACCAGGGGCGGATTACTATCGACGGAATTGATATCCGCACGATGACCTTAAAGAGTCTGCGGGCCAGAATTGGATTCGTCCCGCAGAAAAATCTGCTCTTTTCGGGTTCCATTGCCGACAACATCCGCCTGGGAAAAGAGGGCGCCAGCGATGATGACATCCGTATAGCGGCGGAAAATGCCCAGGCCATGGATTTCATTGCCGAGATGGCAGACGGTTTCGATACCATGATTGAACAGGGGGGAGCAAATGTCTCCGGGGGACAAAAACAACGGATCGCAATCGCCAGGGCCCTGGTCCGGAGGGCCGAGATATATATCTTTGACGATAGCTTTTCTGCCCTGGATTTTAAGACCGACTCCAGATTAAGGGCCGCCCTGAAAAGAGAGACCGAAAAGGCTACGGTGATCATGGTGGCTCAGCGGGCTGCCGCGGTTCTGGATGCAGATCAGATAATAGTGCTTGATGAAGGCCGTATGGTGGGACGGGGAACCCACCGCGAACTCCTCCAGGAATGTGAAGTATATCGGGAAATCTTGTTCTCGCAGATGACGGAGGAGGAATTGGCATGACCGATGCAAAAAAAGTCCGGAGCAGCGGGGCCGGCAATCAAACAGGTCATGAGGGTATGCGCGGAGGACCCATGGGTCCAATGGGGAGACCAGTAGAGTTAGTTAAGGACTTTAAAGCTACTTTCAAAAGGTTGATAGGATATCTGCGACCACGAAAAATCCGCTTGGGGGCAGTGCTGATACTGGCAGCGATGAGTACCATATTTTCGATTGCCAGTCCCAAAGTAATGGGGGAGGCAACTACACGACTGTTTGATAATTTTATGGATAAAATTAATCAGGTACCCGGAGCTGGGGTGGATTTTGATTTCATTGTACGCATCGTCATGGTTTTAGCCTTTCTCTATTTGTTGAGTTCCCTGTTCAGTTATGCCCAACAGATAATTATGGCCAGCGTGGCTCAGGAAACAGTATACGACATGCGCCAGGACGTCAACCGTAAGCTGGCACGACTGCCTCTGGGGTATTTTGATGCCCATCCTCATGGCGACGTTCTTAGCCGGGTTACCAATGACATCGACAACATTGCTTCGACGCTTCAGCAGAGCCTGACCCAATTGATCACGGCAATGGTGACCATATTCGGAGTTCTGGTAATGATGTTATCTATAAATGCCTGGATGACCCTGATTTTCTTTGTGGTTTTGCCTGGCTCAGCCTTAGTGACCAGGGGCGTGGCGAAGCGTTCCCAGAAGCATTTTGTTGGGCAGCAAAAAGTTCTCGGCGAATTGAATGGGCATGTGGAGGAAATGTACACTGGGCACCAGGTTGTGAAAGCTTTTGGACAAGAGGAGAATGCTATCCGCAGATTCAACGAGATCAATGAAGGCCTTTTCGAATCTGGATGGAGAGCTCAATTTGTGTCGGGAATTATTATGCCGCTATTAGGATTCATTAATAATATCGGCTATGTGATGGTTTGTGTGGCAGGGGGAATATTTGTCCTCAGGGGGGAGGTTAAAATCGGAGACGTGCAGGCTTTTCTCCAATACACGAGGCAGTTCACCCGGCCCATCGTCCAGACCGCCAATATTATTAATATTATTCAATCCAGTGTTGCTTCCGCAGAAAGGGTTTTTGAGATCCTGGACGAGGAGGAAGAAATTCAGGACGACCAGAATTCCATTACACTTTCAGATCCCAGGGGCGAGGTTGAGTTCCGCGGGGTAAGTTTTCGGTATAGACCGGATGTCCCTCTGATACAGGATATGAGTATCAAGGTTCAGCCAGGGGAGACAATCGCTATCGTGGGACCCACCGGAGCGGGCAAGACGACCCTGGTGAATCTGCTGATGCGTTTCTATGAGATCGACGGAGGACAGATTCTTGTTGACGGCAAGGATATTCGCAGCCTTAGCAGGGGATCCCTGCGCGATGCCTTTGGTATGGTATTGCAGGACACATGGCTCTTTAATGGGACTATTCGGGAAAATATCGCTTACGGTAAAGAGGGTGCCTCGGAGGAAGAGATTATCCATGCTGCCCGGACTGCTCATGCTGACCATTTCATCCGGACTCTTCCGGATGGATACAATACGGTTTTAAACGAGGAGGCGTCCAATTTATCCCAGGGACAAAAGCAATTGCTAACCATTGCCCGAGCCATTTTGTCTGATCCATCCATATTGATCCTGGATGAGGCAACCAGTTCCGTGGATACCCGGACCGAAGCTTATATCCAAAAAGGTATGCTGGCACTGATGCGGAAACGAACCAGCTTTGTTATTGCTCATCGCCTTTCAACTATACGGGACGCCGACTTGATCTTGGTAATCGCGGATGGTCATCTGGTTGAAAGCGGCAATCATGAGACCTTGCTGGCCCGAAAAGGATTTTACTCAGAACTTTACGAAAGCCAATTTTCAAGGACTGGATAGTGGTGCCAAGCTTATATGAGTTGGTGGTCAGCCGCCCGAGTAGCAATAGTTGGAAGAAAATTGATGATGCAATTCATGAAATATCCGATATCTGAGTCATAATTTTCGAACCACCACCAGTCCTGATCACAGACAAACCTCCAAATATTTATCCTGTTGCCTAAATATTTGCAACATTGATATACTTAACAGTAAGTAAAATACAAGGAGGTATCATCGTGCCAAGTATTAAGGAAATTTCTTTAAAAAGCTGGCCCCCCGGAGTACCTACCGAAGCCCAGTTTTCTTTGGGCAAAGTCCCCCTCCATCAATATTTGAGGATGCGTGCCCAGGAGCACCCTGATAAACCGGCAATCATATTCTATGGCAAGGTCATCACCTATCGGGAATTAGACCAAGCCACGGATCGATTTGCCAACTTTCTGTTGCAGCAGGGGGTTAAAAAGGGAGATCGGGTCGGGTTGTTCCTACTGAACTGTCCTGAATATTATATTGCTCATTACGCAAGCTGGAAAATTGGAGCAATTCTGTGCCCCTGCTCGCCCATGTTCAAGGAAATGGAACTTGAGTATCAGTTGAATGATGCGGGAGTGGAAACACTGGTCACTCTGGATATTTTTTATCCAATTTTCGCCCCAGTGGTGGGTAAGACCAAGGTTAAGACGGTGATTGTCAGCAATCTGAACGATTTTCTACCGGCGGAGCCAACCTTGCCGCTTATCGATGCTATGAAAATCGTCAAAAAGAGCATCCCGGGTACCTTCGATCTCCTGGATATTATTACTAACGGCGACGCGACCCCCCCGACGGCAGATGTGAGTATCGATGACCCGGCCTTGTTGCAGTACACAGGCGGCACGACCGGTATGCCCAAGGGAGCTATCCTGACACAATATGCGGCTCTGTTCAAAAGTGCCACTGCTATTAGCAATGCCCGGGTTTGCTCGCCCGATACCATATCTTTGGCTATCGCCCCCATTTTTCATATAGCTGGAATGCTGGGGAATGTTGATGCCGCAGTCATGGCAGGTGCAACTGTGGTTGTCCTTGCTTCCTTCGATCCCGAAACAACGATGGCAGCGATTGAAAAGTACAAAATAAACTATTTCACCAGTACGGTACCCATGAATGTTGGACTGATGGCGCACCCCAAACGCAGCCATTATGACCTGACCAGTCTGCGGCTCAACCTTACCATGTCTTTCGGTATCAGTCTGACAGAAGAAATTGCCAAACAGTGGGCTGAAGTCACTGGCGGTGGAATTCTGGTCGAAGCCTCCTATGGGTTGACTGAAACCCATACCTTTGACACTTTCGTTCCACTCAACAAAATAAAGTACGGGGTGTGCGGTATCCCTAATGCTGAAACCGACATCAGGATTTTCGACTTTGAAGATCGTACTCGGGAACTGCCCATCGGCGAAGAAGGGGAGATCGCGGTCAATACTCCCTCGCACTTCCTTGGTTACTGGAACCGTCCGGAGGAAACGGCAAATACCCTGATCAATGGATGGGTATATACCGGAGATGTTGGCAAATTTGATGAGGATGGGTATCTGGCATTCCTGGGCCGGCGCAAAGAAATGATAAAGGTATCCGGTTTCTCGGTATTTCCTGAGGAAGTGGAACTGCTGCTCTGCAAACACCCTGCGATCGGTCAGGCGGCGGTCATTCCCAAACCAGACCCGTACAAAGGAGAAGTGATCAAGGCATTTGTGATCCTGAAACCGGGTCAGGTAGCTTCAGCCGAAGAGATCCAGGAATGGGCCAAACAGAACATGTCGTCCTACAAAGTGCCTGC
>CAZDND010000088.1:0-7365 GCA_964506825.1 uncultured Syntrophothermus sp. | reverse complement strand
TGACCATAAAAACACTCAATTAATCCTGGAAAACCTCACCTTCAGTTATCCAGATGCTAAAGAGGAGATATTGGAAAACATCAGTCTAACCGCCCAAGCAGGAGAAATAATTGGGGTCACCGGTTCGGTGGCATCGGGCAAGTCCACGCTGGGATTGGTGCTTTTGGGATTGTATCCCTATTCAGGCAGCATTCGCATCGACGGCCAGGAACTTGCAGATTATTCAGAGTATGAGCGCAGTCAGATGATCTCGTACCTGGGACACGATGCTCAGTTATTGTCCGATTCCATCTATAACAACATTGCCCTGGGCCAGAACCTGGACGTTTCATCTGTTTTGCAGGATGTCGGTTTCGAACCAGATCTGGAGGACATGCCGAATGGTATCAATACCACGGTTGGAGCCAGCGGCATTCGCCTCAGCGGCGGCCAGCAGGCCCGGATTGCTCTGGCCAGGAGTCTCGTGCGAAAGAACAAGATAATCATCCTGGATGATCCCTTTTCGGCAGTGGACATGAAGACGGAAGCAATTATCATTGAAAATTTGAAAAAACACTATAAGGACAGCCTGATCATAATCATATCCCACCGCCTGGCCATTTTCGGCCAGGTAGACCGAATAGTGCTGCTCCAGTCCGACAAGAGATTCAGTTATGGCACCCATGATCAGTTGATGGAGAGCTCGGAGATTTACTCCAGCATATACAAACTGCAGCAATTGGCAGGTGATGTCAGTGAATAAGAGCCTGGTCAACAGATCGATATCCCAGGTCATAACCCAGAATAAGGGAATCTCTCTACTGCTGCTTATCACCATAACCGGTGTCGTTATTGTGAGCCTGATACCCCCCCAGATATTAAAATTGATCATCGATAACCACCTGGTTCCGAAGAACAGTACTGGAATGCTGCGACTCGCCGTCATCTACATGAGCGTATTGGTGTTTATTGGCATATTTGATTTTCTGAAAGAAGCCCTCTTGACCATTTTGGGGCAGAAAATCACCCGTAAAATCCGGATGGATATGATGCGAAAAATGGAACGTGTTGGTGCCGAATTCTTCTCGGCCAATGATTCCGGGGCAGTCGTATCCCGCTTCACCAATGACGTAGAGACCATCAATGGTATGTTCACCAGCGGCGTAGTGAGCATGATAATTGATAGTTTCAAAATCGTTGGCATAATAGCCACTATGTGGTGGTTCAGTTCCAAGTTGGGACTGATCGCTCTGTTGATGTTGCCGGTTATTTACGGAATCACCCGGTTATTTCAGAGACGCATGCTGCAGGCCCAGACTGATAACCGCATTCAGGTTGGACAAGTTAACCATCATATTGCGGAAAGCATGAAAAACCTGCTGATGATCAAGTCCTTCAGCAAAGAAGCCTATATGGAACAGAACTATATCAAGTTGCTTTTGGACAATTATCGGACGCTGGACAAGGTAAATTTCTATGACGCCATATTTTCACCAATAATCCAGATCCTTAGGTCGTTGACCATAGGCGTTATAGTAGTGCTTTCCTCTGGGCAGCTAAATTTCCTGGGAATATCTTTGGGAATGGTCGCCGCCTCCATTGAGTTGATATCCAATCTATTCTCACCCATAGAAAATTTGGGCATGGAGCTGCAAAACATCCAAAAAGCGATCTCCGGGATCCGCCGGGTGAATGAGTTTAATAATGAACCTGAGGATGAAAGAAAAGACGACGATCTCAAGGCTGAGCAGATTATTCCTGACCGCTCCGCGGTTCAAATGAACTTCCGGCACGTAAGCTTCCAATATGAGACAGGTACGGATATCTTGCAGGACATTGATCTAAGTTTGCACCCCCGGGAAAAAGTGACCTTTGTAGGGAGGACCGGGGTGGGCAAGTCTACTCTATTCAAGCTGGCCATGGGGCTGTTGCGGCCGCAGGAGGGTAAGATAACCATCAATGGCATTGATGTCTGTGCGATACCCAATCGCGAAAAACGCAAGATTTTCGGATATGTTGACCATAGTTTCCATCTCATCAAAGGCACCGTTGCCGATCAGATAAGCCTGCAGGACGATAGTATAAGCCGGCGCCAGATAGAAAATGCCCTGGAATTCACCGGGATGAATGAATATGTAGACTCATTGGGAAATGGATTGGATACCGTGGTGGATGGAGATAATTTATTCTCCCAGGGACAAAAGCAACTGCTGGCCATCGCCCGGGCGATCGTCACCGATCCACCCATTTTGCTGCTGGATGAAATCACCGCCAATCTTGATTCTGTAACCGAAGCCAATATCGTGGCGGTTTTACAGAAGGCCAGCCAGGCCCATACCATATTGTCCATATCTCACCGATTGTCCTCCATGATAGCCAGCGACAGGATAGTCATTTTGGAAAAGGGCCGGGTGAGGAACATTGGTTCACCTGATGAGCTTATGCAATCGGATGAATGGTATCGCAGCCACATAACCCTGGAGAAAATGACTTGGGGTTAAACCGCCATTATGGTTCACGATCAACCGGGGCTTAAGTGGGGCAGCATCAATATTTCCAGGAATGGATTTTAGGATACTGCAGCCAGGCTTCCACCCCATCGATGATGTGCTGCCGCGGTAGATTGGGCATTCGTCGAATCTTGACATAATCCATGGGATTTATGTATATTTAGTTTCAGATGGATGGCATAAACTGATTTGATGAGTGGAGATGGGAATTTATACCAAGAAGGACATGAAATAATCACCTACCCTAAAAGCGAGATAGGGACTATCTCAGATGAGCTGGTCGAAGAGATTTTCCTGACCTTATACCTGAATCATCTAGTGTTGGCTACCATGATCGGTTCTACGGGTGGTTGCAGGGGAGTAGGGGAACGATTTTTATCTGGCGAAGGCAGGTTCCATATTGGAAGGGAGCATTTATTATGAAACTATCCACCCGGGGCAGATACGGGCTGCGAGCCTTGATCGACATGGCCCAGAGCGATGAAAAGGGCCCGATAGCCACTCACACCATTGCTGAGCGCCAGGGCATCTCCGAACGTTATTTGGAGCAACTGATGGTGCCTTTGAAGAGGGCCGGACTGGTGAAGAGCGTTCGTGGTTCTCAGGGCGGTTATATCCTGGGCAGAGATCCTGAGCAGATAACGGCTGGGGACATCATCCGGGTTTTGGAAGGACCTATCGCTCCCGTAGACTGCGTCAGTGAGAACAATCCGGAAATCTGCCAGCGGGAGGATTACTGTGTGACTCGGGAGTTGTGGTCTAAGGTGCGTGATTCCATCGCAACGGTACTGGATGCTTATACCCTGGCCGACCTGGCCAGGGAAAATAAACTGGGCGGGCAGGCAATTGTCCAATAATTATCCGAATCCCCTGGGAAAGCATAGCAGGATACACTAGGAGGTAATAGAAATGAAATCCATTTACATGGATCACAGTGCCACTACACCAGTTGATCCCGAGGTTTTGCGGGCCATGATTCCTTATTACACCGAGGTATATGGGAATGCATCCAGCATCCATGCCCAGGGACAAATGGCCTCCCGGGCGGTTGGGCAGGCCCGTGAACAGGTTGCGTCGTTGTTGGGGGCTTCTCCGGAGGAGATCATTTTCACCAGCGGAGGAACCGAAGCGGATAACCAAGCCATTATCACCTATTTGACCAGCAATCCTCAAAAGGGACGGCATATTATTACTTCGGCCATTGAGCATCATGCTGTCTTGCATGCCTGCGAGTTCTTGGTTAAGCAAGGCTATGATTTAACCATTCTCCCGGTCGATTCCCAGGGAATAGTTGAAGTCGGTTCTCTGCGGTCGGCCCTCAGACCGGATACAGCTCTGGTCTCGATCATGCATGCCAACAATGAGATCGGGACCGTACAAAACATACCCGAACTGGCTGCGATCACTCACGAGGTCGGAGCAGTTTTCCATACCGATGCGGTGCAAACGGTCGGCAAGGTACCAGTTAATGTCAAAGAACAGGGAGTGGACCTGCTGTCTGCTTCAGCCCACAAGCTGTATGGGCCCAAAGGAGTGGGCTGCTTGTTCGTTAAGAAAGGCATCCGCATCAGTAACTTCTTACATGGGGGTGGTCAGGAACGCAAGCTGCGGCCCGGGACAGTCAATGTACCGGGAATAGCTGGTTTCGGGAAAGCAGCGGAATTGGCCCAGCAGAGGCTGCCACATACCCAGACCCGGCTCAAAGCATTGGGACAACGCCTCAGGGACGGAATTTTTTCCGCCATTCCTAATACTCGCCTGACCGGGCATCCCGAACAAAGGCTTCCCGGATCTGTTAGTGTGTGCTTCGACTATGTGGAAGGGGAATCAATCCTGCTGATGCTGGACAGTTTTGGCATCATGGCTTCCAGCGGATCGGCCTGCGCATCAGGTTCCCTGGACCCATCCCATGTCCTGTTAGCGCTGGGTCTTTCCCATGAAACAGCCCATGGCTCGCTGCGTTTGACCCTGGGTAAGGATAATTCCCAAGATGACGTCGATTTCGTTATTGAGGTTCTGCCAGGCATAATCAATAATTTAAGGATGATGTCCCCGTTGGGACGGTAAGGAGACAGGAAATGGAATATTCTAAAAAAGTAATGGATCATTTTATGAATCCGCGCAATGTTGGTGGGCTGGATAAAGTTAGCGGTGTAGGCGAGGTAGGCAACCCAACCTGTGGAGACATAATGCACCTCGAAATCGAGGTTGAGGAGGATACGATCAAGGACATTAAGTTTCGTACCTTCGGCTGCGCGGCCGCCATAGCCACCTCCAGCATGGTTACCGAGATGGTCAAAGGCAAAACCTTGGCGGAAGCAGAGAAGATTACCAATCGCATGGTAGCTGAAGCCCTGGATGGACTGCCGCCGGTAAAAATGCATTGTTCCAATCTGGCCGCCGATGCTCTCCACCAAGCGATAGTCGACTATCGCCAAGGTGGATCGGGCCATAGCAGTATGACCAAAGGCTGCTGCAATGATGAGGACGGGTGCGAATGTGACAAAGGGCAGGTGGTTATCCTGCCCCCGGAGTGACGCCGGCTCGAATGTGAGGCCGTCATTCACTTTCTCAGAATAGCCCATGGTCTCAATCGAAGACAAAATTTCCTCAAGCGTCCCAGGTTCAGTATGCCCGGCATGTTCCAAACCCTGCTGGAAGAGGATACTGGCGAGATCATCAGCCACAAAATATACCGGATTATTACGTCACGCTGATTAATTAACAATCTCTGTATTGGCAGGATTCTCATTTGATTGGAGACCGCAGAATCGGGGGATTCGATCACCGTTGCCAAGTCCTTAGTGATGATTGAATACAGCTTGGGATACGCGAAACATATGAAACGGAAATCAATCCCTAAATCCAGGCGCTGAGTCCAAATGGATCCGTTTGACATCACTGGTGGCGCATGCTGGTTTGGATTCATTCAATTCCATCGTTATAGTCGGGAATGGATGGAAGGCATTGCTGGTTGATAATGCAATTTGGGGGGGAGCAGATACCGGATTGATTTCTGTTGATTCTAATTGCAAACTTAATTGATTGTGAGGTACATGAAATGGAAAACTTTTTTCCGCAGCAGGTGAAGGACCTGGTTAATGAAATTGTGGTCAGCCATAACCAACGAGCATATATGAGTTCTGAGGATTCGGAGACTCTGCCCAATCGAGATACCATAATCGACATAATCAGGATGTTTCGGGAAGTATTGTTCCCGGTATATTTTTGCAAGCAGTATCGCGTTAATGCCAATCTGGAATATCCCATCGGCAGTTTGATCCTGAACATCTATGAAAAGCTGCATACCCAGGTAGTTCGAGCGCTGAAGCATAGAGCGGTTAAAACCAACGATATGGACCATGATTTTGAGCAGCAGGCGGCCACAATTTGCTGGGAATTTTTGAGCAAAATCCCCTCAATTATGGAGGTTCTGTCCACTGATGTCCAAGCAGCCTTCGACGGTGATCCGGCAGCGGAGGATATTGATGAGATAATCTTCTCCTATCCGGGCCTATATGCATTGAGCATTTTCCGATTGGCACATGAACTATACCTGCTGTCGGTCCCCCTTATACCAAGAATCATGACCGAACACGCCCACAGCCGGACCGGCATTGACATCCATGCCGGCGCGACTATCGGCAGGTATTTCTTTATAGATCACGGGACTGGGGTGGTTATCGGCGAGACTACGTCAATTGGGGATTACGTTACTCTTTATCAGGGGGTCACCATTGGCGCACTGTCCACCCGGGGAGGCCAATTACTAAGAGGAAAGAAACGCCACCCAACCATTGAAGACCGGGTCGTTGTTTATTCAGGAGCTTCGATTCTTGGCGGTGAAACCGTGATCGGGGAGAGAGTGGTCATCGGCAGCAACGTCTTCATAACCAAATCGGTTCCGGCGGGAACGATGATCAGTCTTAAGAATCAAGAGCTGATCTATAAAGGTCGGGCTCCGGAGGAGTTCAAGCAAGAATTCCCTGACCAGAATTCATAGCTGGACAGAGGGGTAACCGAGGTGAATGGAATTGATCCGCAGACCAATTCCGGATCCGTCAGCCAATTTCTCAGGTTTGCTAAATTATCATGACCGGCAGATGGCAGATAATAATTGGATTTGACAATTCAAAAACCCGATCCCGGCGCGAATGGCCAGGGTCGGGTTTTTGGATCTGGAATACACAAGGTGTCCGGATCCGGCATCGGTCTCAACAATGTTCATACGGATTGACCACTTACCACTGGAGCGGTGGCGGCTGCGACTATTCGAACATCTTCTTCAAATCGTTTTTCAGTAGTTTGCCCGTCGGGTTCTTTGGCAGTTCGGTCATGAATTCAATATACTCGGGGATTTTGTACTTGGCAATTTTATCCACCAAGTATTCCTTTACTTCGGCGGCGGTCAGGGAACCGGGTTCGAATAGTACGATGCAGGCTCGTACCCTTTCCCCCAGGGCCTTATCGGGTACACCGATGACAGCTACTTCAGCAATTTTCGGATGTTGTTCCAGCGGGATCTCAACTTCGCGGGGGTAAATATTTTCCCCGCCGCGGAGGATCATCTCTTTCTTGCGACCGGCAACAAAGAAGAAGCCGTCTTCATCCATGTAACCCATATCACCGGTATGCAGCCAGCCGTCCTTTATGGTCTCAGCGGTTGCTTCGGGCTTATTAAGATAACCCAGCATATTGGCATCACCACGGGTACAGATTTCGCCTTTCTCACCTTGAGGAAGGAGGTTGTTGTTGTCATCCATGATGGCGATTTCCTGTTCGGGATAGGGTACTCCTATGCTGCCGGCTTTTCTCATTCCCAGAGGCGGATTGCAGGTAGAAACCCCGGTAACCTCGGTCAGACCGTAGCCCTCGA
>CAZDND010000087.1:5650-7461 GCA_964506825.1 uncultured Syntrophothermus sp. | reverse complement strand
AGTCTCTCTTGTATGCCCATCAATTCTATTCCCCTAACTAATGATACCCTGCAGCACCATGGCAATAAACATCAGATAGAACACCCCCGCAAACAACAATGACCCGGTCTTGATTCGCTGATAAATCAATAACTGAATAAATATGATCGCCGCCGACAGCAACGCCAGGAAGCCTGTCAATATGGCTCCTGATCCCAGCTGCCAGTCGCTTAAAAATATCCCCATAGCCGGTATCAAGGAACTTTGAAAAACCATCGCCCCAGTTATGTTTCCAAGAGCCAGGGTATCCTTGCCCCTGGAAACCCAGAGAAAACTATTAAATTTCTCGGGTAATTCCGTTGCTACCGGGGCGATCACCAACGCCAGCACCAGCGAAGGAATTCCAAACATAGCTGCAAGGTTTTCAATCCCGCCCACAAACAAATGCGCCCCGCCCACTATCAGTGCCAGTGAGAACACCAGCTGGATTACAATCGCTGCCATTCGGGGATCTAATCTTCCTGGTGCGAAGTAGCATGCTTTCAGGTCTTCCTCGTCTTTTTCCTCTTCTGCAGTCAATGCTACCCATACATAGTAGACGTAAGCAAAAACCATGAATCCGGCCGCCATAAGCTGCCACTTTCTCATTTCGGGAGGCATGGTTCCGGTTACCAGAGCCGCCGTGAAAACTATCAGAAAGAATCCCAGGTCCCTCCTCATTACCACCGGGTTAGCCTTGACCGTCAAACCATGCTGGCGGGTGTTTCTAAAAATGACTACAGATAAACCGGTAACAAACATGGCCAGGGTGGCCAGCATCAGAGGTGCCCCGATGATTGCACCTATCCCCACGTCAACCGAATCAGCCCCTCCGCGAATCATTGCGATTAAAGGAATCATGGTTTCCGGGAGGGCAGTTCCCACCGCTGCCAACACACTACCAACAGCGCCGTCGGAAAGATCCAGCTTACGCCCCAGCCATTCCACCCCGTTGGTAAATAATTCGGCCCCGGCCAGAATAATAACCAGGCTTATCAATAAAATAACGATACTGTTCATTATATCCCCCTGTTTAATAGCTATCCAATAGATGCCATCTCTTTAGTCGCCTTGAAAAAGTAGCCGCCCTTCTGTATCCTACCTCCCAGGCGGTCCGATAAGCTTCAGGAAGCCCGTAACCGAGCTGATCAGGATGGTGAGCATCAGAGCCAAAGGTGATTGGAATATTGGTGTCGAACAGTCTTTGAAGTATTATCCGGGCCGGATAAATTTCCTGGGCCGGTTTCCTCAAGCCCCCTGTATTGATCTCCACCACCATCCCAGATTCCTTGATTATGGACAAAAACGGGATCACAAAGTGGTCTTCACTGCATAGGATCGGCTTAATCCCCCACACCTTTATCAAATCCAAATGTCCAAGAATATCAAATAGACCCGATGCTGCCATGCGCCGGACCAGCCCATAATATTCATCATAAATGCTGTCAATATCACGAGTCAAAAAGCCATCCCTATGATCAGGATGGTCAAATGGCCAATCCCCGATGTGATGAACCGATCCTATAATATAATCTAAATCTTTTCCGGCCAAGGAGCCCCGAATATTATCTTCTTCTTCAGGCAGGTAGTCAACTTCAATGCCAACACTTATGTCAAGGTCACGATTTTCTGGGCGGGATGATAGCTCCCGGATCAAACCTGGGTCTATAAGGGACACAAACCAATTATGATCGCTGAAACCCAGCTGAGAGATATTTCTCCGTCTGGCGGTTTCCAGCCACAGTTCGATCCATTCTGGAGATATAACAAACTCACCGTGAGCCATGGCATGA
>CAZDND010000087.1:3280-5640 GCA_964506825.1 uncultured Syntrophothermus sp. | reverse complement strand
AATCGATCAACACTAAAAAACTCCCGACATCGGCCAGATATGCCTCGTATTTTGCCGTTTTCTTTTCATCAATTAAATCACTACCTCAGTCAAAATGCAACGTTGTCACCCTTTCACTCCCGACCAGCCTTCACCATGGATTCCGTTCTAACCAACGCCTTTGATTGATGATGACAGGATGACTGCAAACAAAAAGCCATTGCGGATGCCCCTTATCGTATAATAAACTTGTATGGGTCGATTAATAAATAGGAGGTATCCTCTTCATGGCTGACATAATCCCCTTTGTGGGTTTGCGCTTCAACCCTGGTAAGTACTCCAACCCCGCGGCCGTCATGACCCCACCCTATGATGTGATTGACGAACAAGCGCAGACCAGATACTATGCCGAAAGCCCCACCAACATTATTCGCCTCGAACTAGGCCTGATCTTCAGCGATGACGACGAATCCAACAATCGTTATACCCGTGCTAAAAAATATCTGGACAAATGGCTGGAGGATGAGGTCCTGTTGCCGGAAGACAAGCCGTCTCTTTATGTATATCAGCAGGAATTCGGTGTCGCTCCCAATACCATCATCCGCAATGGCTTTATTTGCGGACTCAAGGTTGGCGAATATGGTGAAGGAAACGTTCTTCCCCATGAGGAAACCCTATCCAAGCCCAAAGAAGACCGGCTCAAGCTGATGCACGCCACCCAAAGCAACTTCAGTTCAATTTTCGGATTATACAGTGACCCGGATATGCGGGTAGAAAAGCTGATGTCCGAGTCTATTAAGGGACGTCAACCGGATTTGGAAGTAGTAGATGAAGCCAACGAGATCCATCGCATTTGGGTAGTTAATGATGAACGCATTGTGTCCGCAACGGTCAATGTTATTAAGAACCGGCAGATATTCATAGCTGATGGTCATCATCGTTATGAGACCGCCCTGCAATACAGCAAAGACATGAAACAAGCTGGCCATGAAGGTTACGACTATGTGATGACCACACTGGTAAACCTATATGACGAAGGTCTTGTGGTTCTGCCTACCCACCGGGTCGTCAAGGGGATCCCGAATCTAAACCTCGATCACTTTTTAGCATCATTGACCGAGGTATTTGATGCGGAAGAATTCGGACCATCAACCAGGCTATCGGATATGCTGAAGGAACTTGGCAAACGCGGAGCTAAAAAACATGTTTTCGGCTTATATACCCAGGACAAGGTGCTGAGGATCCTCACTATTCGAAACATGAACCAGGCTAAAGGTCTTCTGTCCAAGCATATGTCAGGGGCTTGGAAAAAACTGGATGTCGCTCTGCTGGACAACCTGGTACTGGCCAGAACTCTTGGTATCAACGAAGACAACCGCAAGCAGCAAGACAACCTTAGCTATACCCGTGATGAAGACCGAGCTATCCAACAAGTCGATGAAGGATCTTATCAAATGGCCCTATTTCTAAATCCTACCCGGGTGGAAGAAGTGGTAGCCGTAGCCCAGGCAGGAGACAAAATGCCCCAGAAATCGACGTATTTTTACCCCAAACTCCTGACGGGAGTAGTTATCAACCCACTGTTCAAGAATAATTAAAGCATAAATCGATTTTACGATTGCCTATGAAGAACCCCTCCAAATATTGAACTTTTTGTCCAACATTTAGAGGGGTTCTTCATTGCTCGTTAACAGCTATTCCATGATCAAAACCATTACTTGAGTCCCAGGCTGTCCATGAACAGGCTATTAAAATCCAGATGGTCAGCCAACTCGATGGCAACCACGTTATTCGCAAACCGTGTCGCTTTATCTCTTTCAGGAAGCGATATCAGAGCAGCCAATGCACCTCGCAGCGCAGCATTTCCAATCGGTTTGATTTTTTTTTCATCAAACCTGGGTATCATTCCTATAGCCATCACTGCTTCGGGATTGAGATAATTTCCAAAAGCCCCGGCAAAAAGGACTTCCTCAACATCATCAGCCCTGGTTCCCGACTCCTTTATCAATATATCAATTCCAGCCCGGATTGCACCCTTGGCCAGCTGCAGCTGACGGACATCCTGCTGGTTGAAGACAATTGCCGATCCGGATCCGCTGGCATCTGCCGGCACAATCACAAGTTCTGTCCCGCCTGAGGTTTCACTCCACATTCCCGGGAATTTTTCGGGCAGAATCAGTCCGGTCTCGTCAATGACTTCCATATCCATAAGGACTTTGAGCAAGTCAATTAACCCTGACCCACATATTCCAACGGGCTTACTACTACCGATTATGTTGAATCTCATTTGCCCGTCTTCAAACCAAACTCTATCTATCGCGCCACCTGCTGCCACCATGCCGCTGGTTATGCCCCCTCCTTCAAATGCCGAACCGGCAGCA
>CAZDND010000087.1:0-3270 GCA_964506825.1 uncultured Syntrophothermus sp. | reverse complement strand
ACATCCCCACATTTGAGAACCATTTCTCCATTGGTTCCAATATCCAGAAGCAGATAATCATTCGGCGAATTATCGTCGACTGCGATCAAACAAGCTACGATGTCGGATCCAAGAAAACCCGCAATCTGCGGCAGCAAAAAGACCCTGCCCGATGGATGGATGGGAACCCGCACCGGACATGCCCGGACACTAACCGATCCGCGAAACAATCCAACATATGGGGACATTCCTAGACTTTGAGGATCCAGGCCTCTGAACAAATGCAGCATTACCGGATTTCCAACAACCGTCATTTCTAAAATATCTTCATGTTCGATCTCTGAACCATCCAGCAATTCATCGATTAAGAGGTTGACGTCCTGAATCACTTTGGAATTCAATTCTTTGATGCCGTTTTCGTTCTCCATGATATAGCTGATGCGGCCCAGAACATCACGGCCCAAGGTAATCTGCGAATTTATGGTCCTTCGCTCACCAAGCAGCTCCCCTGTAATAAGGTCGATCAATGCACAAGAAATTGTTGTGGTCCCGATATCAAGTGCCAGACCGCAAAAGCGCCCCTTACCCTGCGGATTGATCCTGACCACCATCGAATCCAAAATACCGCCAGTGACCCGAAAGCCGTCCCCCTGATCCATTTTGGCTAGCATGTTGGCATTAGCCGCCGTAAGTTCAATGGGATAATCCTTAAACGCCCATTGGACGCGATCCCTAAGGGGAATCGGTTTCAACCGATCAAAGGGAGGCACATGCGAATTGATTTGTCTTACCGCCGACAGAACTCCAGGATATTTTTCATACATTAACAGTCCGCCCTTGAGCGACGCAATCCGAGTTTCTGGAAGATAAACGACTGCGTCTCCAACCACTCGGGTTTGACACGTCAAGCGGACATTCCGTTGGAGTTCATCCTTAGTCAGAACTTTCTCTTCTTCTGTGCTCAGCCCGGAAACTTCGCCTTCTACTCTAGCCTTACATTTGGAGCATATCCCCCGCCCCCCGCAGTCGCCGCGCTGCAAGACACCCGCCTGCTGGACAGCCTCCCACACGGTTTGTCCCTCATAAACCCACGAAACAAGAGGTTCCGAAGCAGTGATAATTTTTACTTTGACTCGCTTACTCATTCAGGCCATTCTCCCCGTTATTCGATAGGAATTCACTTATGATAAACTGGGTGATTTCTTCGATTTCGGAAAAATCGAAAACCCGGACCCCAATTTGTTCATCAACGTCAAAATCCGTAATTACCGCCCTTAAATTATAAGGCATTATCAAGTCCGTCGAAATCCCCCTCCGAGCTACCTCTATCTTAGGATACCCCGCCTGTTTATAGCCCTCAGTGATGATTATATCAACATCCTTTTCGGTCATAGCCACCATCTCATCCAAGGTTACCTCGGTTTCTACATCCCTATACAATGCAAACCTGGAGGCTGAAGATACCGCCATCACCTTGGCTCCGGCGCTTGCAATACGGTAGGAATCCTTGTTGGGAACGTCAATGTCGAAATGTTGGGATGAATGTTTGATGACCCCAACCCGATGCCCTTCAGCGGCCAGCGTCCTGACCACATCGACAACGACCCCGGTCTTACCCGAGTTGTGCCGTCCAACAAATGATATAACTGGAACCATATTAATGTCCCTCCTCAGATAATGCGGTAAGGGTGACAATAGGTATTGAACTTACTTCCTCGGGTAAATCCTATGAGGGTCAGTCCTGCTTTTTCAGCCATATCTATGCCGGCGTCGGTCGGAGCAGATTTGGATACCAGTACTTGGACCCCCGACTTTATAGTCTTGGAAACCATCTCCGATGATATGCGTCCGCTTAGCAAGAGAGCTTTGTCTGCCATTTCCAATCCATTGCGAAAGCAAGAGCCAATTACCTTATCGACTGCATTGTGACGACCTATATCATCACGTTGGATCAGCAATTCGCCTTCATGTCCTAACGCCGCAGTGTGGACCCCGCCCGTTGCTTTATGAAGCACCGAGTTTTCCTGCAGCTTCTTCATCATCTCGATTATGTGCTGCGAGTCAATTCGATGATGTCCCGCGTATTTCTCGGAAAAAGGCCCCGATAACAGCTGATCATAATCTACGCCCTTTCCGGCACCTGAGGCCAGATATCTCTTAAATTGTTTTTCCTCGGGCAGAGGTCCTGAAAGGCTAACCGATATCCGCATATTTTCGGTGTCCAACGATAGTTCGGATATATCATCCCGGCTAATTATCAGTCCCTCTCCCAGCAAGTATCCAACGGTGAGATCTTCCAAATGCTCAGGCGAACAAAGCAAAGTAATCAGATCCCTGCCATTAACCGCAAGGGTTAGAGATTGTTCGCTGATTATCAAGTCTTCATGCTCTGAAAATCCCACGCCTGATTCAAAACGATAAATATGTCGTTTGACCACCACTGGTTTCAATATCTTTCTCCCCTTTTGGGCCCCTGGTAAATTGTGATCATTCAGACCGATTGGTCTGCCACCCAGCTAAAACAAAAAAAGGCGGCATACGCCGCCCCTTGCAAGCAATTATTCTTTGGTCTCCGCCATCAAGGCAAAAGAAAAGAACAGTACGACGGCCATCGAAAGCCCCCAGGCTACTGCCATCATCGTCGGATCGGTCATAACCGCATCCGTGCCCTGTCCTTCCTTGGCAGAGCTGAAAAGGTAATTCATGGCAAACGCAGCCAAGCCTACCAGAATATAAGCTGCCGTTTTCACTTTCCCCGGAATGGTGAACCTTTTGGCGAAAGAGCAAAACTTGATAAAGGCCCAAATCGCAACGGCTATTACTGCAAGATTAATCAATGCTTCCACTGTTTCACCTCCTCTAGGCCAAGATATATGGCAACTGCTCCGACCTTCGTCAGCCAATACGCAACCCAATCACATATAACAATTTTAGTATTCTATTCTTCTGAACGGATTCCTGCTTATAAATAGTGATTTTTAATAATCATAACTCATTTTCCCCTGAGAGCGTTTGCTTTCTGCTTAATTTATTATGCTTGATTGCTGCCAGGACCGTAACCCCCCCTGCCAGCTTCAGCAGAGCCCTTCACGTATTCACCCACGATTGTTGCACTGGCCCTGCTTCCAGAATGCCTTTGCTGCAGCAACAGGAAGGACCCTCCCTTGTGGATAAATATCTGACATCGTATAATACTAGGGCGAGCAAGTTGGATAATCGCGGGCCGTCATGGCCTGAGGAAAGTCGGAGCTCCGTCGGGCAGGGTGCTGGGTAACGCCCAGTGAGGGTGAC
>CAZDND010000086.1:0-7544 GCA_964506825.1 uncultured Syntrophothermus sp. | reverse complement strand
GATGACATTTTCCCTGATGAGTTATACCATGACATTATCGCTGATTAACAACATACCAGTCTTAATAGTGTTGAAATGGAAGTTGCCTTATGATAGAATACTTTGCAGGCGCTCAGGGGAGTAGCTCAATCGGTAGAGCGGCGGTCTCCAAAACCGTAGGTCGCAGGTTCGATCCCTGTCTCCCCTGCCAAAATAAAGAAAATAAACCGTGGTAATAGCCACGGTTTTTCTATTTTGCGGACGGCCCCAGATTACCATCATCTATAAAATGATTAGCAAGCATTGCATTTAGGCTTATGCATTTGGCAGCTGAGTAAAATCATGGTTTCCCTAACCAGACCCAGACAGATCTGTTCCGTAGATTGTGGCCATGAACCAAATCGTTTACTATTTGGCGGGACACCACCGCCAGGTCGATAATCGTATTAGGAAGCCCAAGACTAAGCGTTCAAGATTTTTCGATTTGCTATCAGCGAATCTTTAATAGGCATCGGTATCCATCTCCGGCACTGCTTGCTTTGACGACCTTCTGCCTGCCAGAACCAGATACACTTCTACGGCAGCCAGCAATATCATACACGTGATCACGGTGATGACGATCGCGGGATAATTAAAACCGAACCCATCGGGCGAAAGATGCTTCATAAGAATTCCGTAGTATGCCCATATTATTACCAACCCATAGGCAATATCCTTGAACCTCACCATGGTGGAGGCACTTATAAGTAATCCGACGGCCAAGATGATCACCGTCCATGTCACCTCTGACAATCCGAAGCCTCCCCAACCAATGCTTACCAGCCATACGGTGGTATTGGCGATAGTCGCAATAGTCAACCAGCCAAAATATACGCTAAAGGGCAGCCTTATCAACCATTTTTCTATTCTCCTGAGAGAATGTTTTCGGATTTCCAGATTGATTAATATCAAGAATATCAATAGCAAAGCAATGAGCACCAATGACAAAAAGATGAAATCGTAATGCCAAGCGAATACCCATAAAGCATTAATAACCGAGGTTATAATAAACAGGAATCCGATTTTCGTCACAAGCCCCGATTTGATTACTTTGTTCTCGGTTCGCATGAATCCGAACTGATAAACCACAAACCCCGCCAGCAAAAAGTAGATAACCCCCCAGATTGCAAAAGTAAACCCAGCCGGAGCAAAAAGGTTTTGATATGAATCAGAAACCTGACCTGTCTGAACTCCGTTTATCGGCAAATAATTAGCCAACCCATTCACCGCAATCATGAGCAAATATGAAGCAGCTACCAACCATTTAATCAGATTGCGCTTCCCATCAGCACTTTCCATCAGCAATGCGCACCCCCTTCATGTAGTAGTAACCCAACATCTCCCCAACCGTCCTTGTTACTATTATAGGTTATTGACCACGAAATATCCCATTGGATATTATCGGTGTTTTTCTAGATTCACTGCCATCCTCTTTCCTGACCTGTGACAGGAATATCTGCCCTGGTAAAGAATTGATATGTGAATATTTACTTAATCTGAGTTAGCGATCCTGCGAATGAGAAACGGAGGCCGGAACCTTGAGTAAGCATAAGACCATCAAGACCAATGCTTTGAGAATGCTGGATTCGCACCGAATAGAATATCAGGTAAAGACCTATGAGGCTCCCAACGGTTTTCTGGACGGAGTTGCTGTGGCTCATCAGGTGGGAATGGATCCGGCGGAGGTTTACAAAACTCTGGTTGTTCAGGGTGTCAACGGTGAATACTATGTTTGCGTTATCCCGGTCGAATGTCAACTGGATTTGAAGAAGGCAGCCAAACACTTCGGAGAAAAGAAAATCGACATGATTCCGGCCCGGGATATAACTTCGATTACCGGATATGTCAAAGGAGGCTGTTCCCCGGTGGGTATGAAAAAGACTTTCAAGACGGCTGTTGCTCAGCAAGCGGTATATCTTGACCAAATAACGGTCAGCGCCGGAAAAGTAGGTTTGCAAGTCACTATGGCAACTCAGTCGCTGTTGGATGTTACCCAGGCATCTCTCGCTGATCTGGTATGATTTCTCAATATTTGCAGGAGTTCCTCAAATACTGCGCGAAAAAATAGACTATTGCTGGAATACTGAATAGCAATAATCTTTGAGGAGGTCTTGTAATGTACAAAGCTATGGAACACGTCTGGGAAAAGAATTGGCCACCCTATTGGCCCCATCAGTACGAATTTGGTCGCGAAAGTCTGGCATGGCACCTTAATGCCATGGCCTGGCGGATACCTGATAAACCTGCGATTATATTCTACGGAACGGAAATCACCTATGCCGAACTAAACAATCTGGTGTGGAGAGCCGCAGGAGGCCTTCAAAATTTGGGGGTTAAGAAAGGCGACCGCGTCTACATGGGACTTCAGAATTGTCCTCAGTTCATTATTGTGTGGTATGCGGTTATGGCCATTGGGGCTATCAATATTACCGGAAGCCCGATGTACAAAGCTGGAGAGCTTTCTTATGTCTTAAATGATTGCCAGCCCACTGTCGTTATCATGGAAGACGATCTCTTTCCCCTATTCCAATCCATCCGCGATGATGTTCCATCCGTAAAACACACCATTGTCACCTCCCTGGCAGAATATCTTCCCCAGGAAGCCACTCTGCCAGTTCCATCAGGTTTGGGTCCCCATCCAGGCGATTATCCCAACACCATTACCTGGGCTGGGCTTTTAGACAGCAAACCCATAGACCATCTCACTGAACTGGATATTAAGCATGACCTGGCATTACTACAGTATACTTCCGGCACAACTGGCAACCCCAAGGGAGCCATGCTAACTCATTTCAATATCCTGGCAGCCGCTACTAATTCATGGATAGCCCGCGGGCTGGTGGAGGATATCGTCCATATTTGTGTCCTGCCCCTATTCCATGTGAACGCTTCCAACAACTCTCTGGATGCAGCCATCATAAGCGGAGGAACCATAGTCCTTATGGCCAGAGTTGACGTCGAAACCATGTTCAAAGCCATTGAACTATATAAGATCAATGCCTGGATTGCCACCACCAC
Organism: uncultured Syntrophothermus sp.; assembly: GCA_964506825.1. GTDB lineage: Bacteria > Bacillota > Syntrophomonadia > Syntrophomonadales > DTU052 > JAAYDA01. The sequence goes on along the minus strand of CAZDND010000086.1, from coordinate 4,508 downwards.
CTTAAACATTGCATTTATCGAACACCCTGCCATCAGTAAATATGACCTATCCAGCCTGGATAAGGTCGGCACCGGTGGTGCTCCGCTGCCGACGGCAGTGTTTGATAAATACAAAGATATGTTGGGAATCGAACTGATGGACGGGTTTGGCATGAGCGAGACCATGGCCTTTACCATCGCCGGAGTGGCGGGATATCTGAGGGTTGGTTCCATCGGTTATCCATGCCCCATGTATGATATTCGTCTGGCAGCTCTGGATGACCCGGAACGAGATGCCGCTGTGAACGAAGAGGGAGAATGCTGGCAGCGGGGACCAGGTGTTGCCCAGGGATACTGGAATGCCCCTGAAGCAACCAAAGAGTCTTTTTTCCGCACTGACGACAGCGATTTTATGTGGTTGAAAACTGGTGACATCATGAAGATGGATGAAGATGGTTTTCTCTGGCTGTGCGGCCGTACCAAAGAGCTTATTAAGGTTTCCGGGTTCAGTGTTTATCCTGCTGAAGTTGAGGAATATATGTACAAACACCCCGCCGTTTCCGAAGTATGCGTAATTGGTGTGCCACATGAATACAAAGGTGAAGAAGTTAAGGCCTTCGTGGTCTTAAAACCGGAGTTCATTGGTAAGATTACCCAGCAGGAGCTGGTCGATTGGGCCAAAGAACAAATGTCGGTTTATAAATACCCGCGAATCATAGAATTCCGTGATTCCCTTCCCAAGGGCGGAACCGGCAAAATCCTGCGCAAGGTTCTTAAAGCCGAGAATAGCTGATCCTTGGTCCCATTATTGCTAGTCTATTCACTCAAAAACCGTTGCTGAATCGGTGGCAACGGTTTTTGCGCTTTTATGCGTTTTGCCCTTACTGATGACGTCGAACCTGCTCCATCCAACAACAGGAGAACCATTGTCTCATAATCGGGATTCTAGGGGTGCATCATCACCGGTTCATGACCTATCAATGTGCCGAAACTTGACTAAATAATTCTAACCCGCTATTATTATTTAGTAGTTTAGTAAATTAGTTAATTACTAAAGGAGGTCTTGGGATGAAAATACCCACTACCCTTAAACACAAACCAGTGATCGTATCGGATAATTACGAAAACATCGATGGACGTTATGCCTACAATTCCGATGCCAAAGGACTCTCCCTGGGTTTGGCACAATGGAATGACCGTGGAAAAGTAGATGTTTCCGCCAAGGTTTGGCGTTACACCGGCGAAAAGTGGTCCCGTCAGTCGGAGGAAATGCCGCTGCACCGGGTACTGGATCTGGCGATTCTAATTTGCCGGGCCAAACATCATTTTCAGGAGGCTTATCGGTATGAAAAGCTATATGACCCTGAAAAACCGTTGATCGATCGTATCGGTATGCAAGGCGATGCAATGAATGTAGCCATTTGCACCGACAACCTTAAGATCGATGAGGATATCAAGTTATTCAACCAAGCCCTCAGTAATGATGATGAATTACTGAGTGAGCGACTTCGCACCCTGTCCCGGTTATTGAAGGGCATGGGATATTAGCTATTTCTGCCCAATTCCACTGAAAGGATGAGGTTTTCCCATGGATCGCAAAAAGGAGTTGAAACTGCAATACAAACAAAGGAAGCCCGATATGGGGGTCTTTATGATCTGCCGGCTGTCAAACCAAAAGTGCTATTTAGAATGCACACCCGATTTGAAAAGCAGAATGAACAGCACCCGATTCAAATTATTCGCCGGTTCCCACCCGTGTATCCAACTACAGCAGGACTGGAAACTATTGGGTGAATCCGGATTTTCTATAGAGGTTCTGGAAAGGCTTGAATATGATCCTGAAGGATTAATTACCGATTACTCCGAAGACCTGGAAATAATTAAAATCATGTGGGAAGAAAAGCTTGCCCAACAAAACAAGACTTTCTATTAGCCCTATGATATAGCTTAATATTTTAATAAAAAGAAGCCTGGCTGCACTTACAAGGATTGAAGCCAGGCTTCTAGGATCTCATAGTATGCTGGTCCAAGCATTCCAGGCTAATCGTCTTTCACCATGTTGGCGATGAAATCAGGCAAATGCGCCCAATTACCTTTTTTTATTCTGTCGGCATTTGGGTTTCTGACATTTTTCTCCCATGGAACCTCGCTAACCTCACCAGTCTTTACAATACCAGCATTTCCATTTTGATCCTGCTTCTTTGAAGGATCCAGGCTATCATCGTTCCTATTACCTGCATTGGAATTGTTGTTGGCACTCCCATTATTCTTTGCTTCGCCCTTCTCACCCTGAGGCAAAGCCATCCTGTAACTGCTGACAATTTGACCGAGTTTATTGTTTCTCATGTCTTCAATAGTAACCTTCTCACCCTCTGCGATAAGCTGACGGTAGATCACATACTTCCCCATACTTATTTCCAGGTCTTGCGCCGCATCGTGCATCTCCTGTGAGGCTGTGTAAACTGCGATCCTGCCAACGTAATCATGCTCCGATAAAGATCTATTGATTGCGCTGCGAACCATCTCTGCGTCTACCGGAGATACTGCTTCATTCGCTGGGCATACGGTTGATATGATCAAATTATCCGCACCCGGTTTCAGATAATTCAATTCGATGGCTTCATCGATCAGTGACCTGATCGCGTAGTCAAGTTTTTGTCCCTTTAGGTTGTCGGTATCCTTGAATTTAATGGTTTCCTCGTCCAGGCATCTGACATCCTTAACCAGATTGGCCTTGTCCACGCTGATCTCCACGCTGGGATTTAGGTCCAGGGTAATATAGGCTGCTACCGGTTTCAATTCCGCCTGTTGCCATAGTACAACAAATCCAAATAACAGCAAAAAGGAAGCTGCCAATAATAACGGTTTGGTTACCCCAGGAAATCTTGTCCGATAATAGGTAACTTCTGAACCGACAGTAACGTCAGCAGATGGCAGGGTTATCTTTTCGTACACCCCATCCGGATCTACAACAATGCAGCTTCCATTCCTGATAGTGGTAACAATACCCTTTTTCTCAACTGACCACATGTTTTCTACCTCCGATTAATCAATGCCTGGTTAAAATGACCTCTTTATGTTCCCCAATCATGATGAATGTCCACCATTAGCTGGTATCCCTAATTTATAATCCATCCGTAATCCGCTCGTGTAGCGGGCAGCCGAAATGGCTCAGGAATAGATTATAGTTTTATATAGGATCGAAGGTAAACAAACCGTTCACCCTCTCGCAGCAAAAGAGCGGATGCGATGATGAATTTCCGGCCTCTTTCAAGAGTCTTGCGTTTTACTCCCGTAATTTGTTCCAGTTGCTGTAAGGGAAGCTTCTTCCTGTGCAAAAACAATTCCATAAGTTCCGTAGATTCCGTCAGTTGTCGAGCTACATTTATCAATAGTTGGCGATAGTCTTTATGTCTTGGAGACCCCTCAACGAGATCCTCGAAATCTATCGAATACTCACCGAGCAGAGCTTCGTAGGCCTGAATTTCTTCCCTCCGCTCATCATCGATGGTGCGATTCACGTAACTTTGCCAGGCGGTTTTGCCTTCCAAATAATATGCGACCAGCTCATCGTCCAAACGACTCTCGCTGGGGTATTTTCCTTCCCGTCTAACCAAATCCTTAAGTCGGTTCACAATTACAATGCGGCAGAATGCCAAAAAAGGAATCCCACGATCCGGTTGAAAACTATCAATTGCGGAATCAAAGGCGATCAGGGCCACACTAAGCTCCTCGTCTCTCCCCCACTCCAAGGCTCGGTGACAGAATTGGGTGGCTGTTTTCCATATAAACGGCCGGTAATCTTCTATCAGACCTTCGCGGAGGGAATAATCCCCGCCCTTGATCAATGTTATTGTGTTTATCAGTCGCTCATATATAATATCCATAAAAGGAAAACCTCATAGTCCCCACAGATTCCTTTTATCGAGATTATATCCCCAATTTCAATATACGCAAAGACATATCAAATTAGGTGGGTGGCAATATTGATGGCTTACCCCCGCAAATTCAACCATGCCCGCGTAGTTTATAATGTATCCACCTAAGAGAGGAGGCACGCATAACACTTAGATAGTCGAATCATATAAATAAAATTGGAGGAAAATAAAATGAAGAAAACCATTGCTATAATATTGAGCCTGGTTATGTTGCTTGGGATCGGCGGTTTCGCCTTGGCGGACACCGAGGATACCATTACTCTGGCCGACAAATCCACTTACGAATTGACCTTGGATGAACCTGACGAGATTATCGCAGGAGAAGAAGCTGACTTGGTCCTGACTTTGGAATACGATGAAGATGGTCAGTATGGGTATGAGGATCTCTGGTATGAAATCACGCTTGATGGAAGCCCTGATGATGCAGATGTGGTATTTGATGCTGAATACGGGGACGATCTGGAAAAGCAGTTCACTTTAGCTTTGGATGATAATGAGGTCCTGGATACGAAAAGTGATATCGGTAGAAAGGGTCTGGACAAAGTAAACTTATCCGTAGAATTCTCTGATATAGGCGACTACACCCTTTTA
>CAZDND010000085.1:0-7558 GCA_964506825.1 uncultured Syntrophothermus sp. | reverse complement strand
AACTGCCTGTATGGGCGAAATGGACCAAGATTGACAACATCGTGAGTGATTCCGGCGCCAGACTGGAATTCGCGGGTATTGCCGGATCCGAAGGCAATGTCATCAAATACCGCATCACTGACGTGGGATCATCAACTGCCGAGCTGGATTTCGAAGGCTTTGAAGTAGCCATCGATGCCGTACCGGCACAAGACCTGGTCGTAACCGTAGGCGGAAATTCCGGCCTTGAGGATGAAGTAGTCGTGGCCAAAGTTTTGTCCCCGGTCACCATTGCTCCCGCATCGGTTCCTCCGGAAATCAAAATCGGCGCGACTGCACAGATCGCTGATCTGGTGATCACCGAAGGTGAAGCAGGAGCGATTGAAGAGAACAGAGCCGCGGCTCTGGGTGGCGGCAACGCTGCTATCTACCTCAAACTGCCGGCTGGATGTGAATGGGCCAAGATCCCTACCATCGCTGTAACCTCCGGCGATCTGAAGCTTGACCTGGCCAATGTCAGAAAGGCTAAGTTCCCCCTTGGCGGCAGTACTAGTGGTTGGGCAACCACGGACTTTTACCAATACCTGGTTATTCCGGTGGAGCGCGACAGCAATGATGCCTCCACCATCAAGATCAGCAACAATTTCGTGACTATTGACCGCACCGTTCCCGAAGGCAACCTGATCGTGGCTCTGCTGGGCGACGCAGTGCTGGCCAGCAACACCTATCCCGGTGATGCCGCTTCGACGACTCTTGGGAATAGGGAAAGACTAACTACTGATTTCACTTATAGTGTAGGATCAGCTGGAATGTTCCCGCAGACTCTGGCTTTGACCGGAACTCTGGGAGCTAAAGTTGCTTCCACCATGGGCGGACAGATCAACTTCTACATCGGATCAACTGTCTACACCGTGGGCGGCAATGCATTTGGAATGGATGCAGCTCCTTACATCAAAGCTGGACGTACTTTGACACCGGTCCGTTTCGTGGCCGATGCTCTGAACGCAGCAACTGCATGGGATGCAGCCACCAAGACCGTTACCGTAACTAAAGGCGACAAATCCATTGTCCTGGTTATCGGCAGCACCATTGCCAAAGTCAACGGCGTTGACGTAACCATGGAAGTAGCTCCGGAAATCATAGCTCCCGGGCGCACCATGCTCCCGACTCGCTATGTAGCCGAAGCTCTTGGACACACAGTTCTCTGGAATGCAGCTCTCAACCAGGTTATCATCAACTAGTAAGCTTCCAGACAACCTAGTTACCTTGGAGAACCCGGGTTTTACCCGGGTTCTCTTTTTGTCTCCTTTAGCAAAAGCCGGACCCTCCGAGTACCCCGAGCGAATACAAGAATACCTGAGTCATGGCTGCTAATCATCTGAAAAACAGAAAGCAGCGAATACCGATTGACCCACGGGTCGGAAATTGCTAGAATGGCCATAGCCAGAGCCAAGAGCTCAGTTTCGGAGGGAGGATACAAATGAAAATAAGAAAATCGTCGCGAATATTAGGCGTGTTATTGGGGGCTTTTCTGCTGGCCGGGATGGTGATGCCATTACCGGCGAATGCCAATGAGCCCGCCCGTCCTGAGATATCGTTGAACCAGGCCATAGCTTTGTCCCTGACCAACAGCGAAGCGTTTCGCAAAGCCGAATTGGATATTGACAGGACCAGTATCCTGCGGGAATACGCGGATGATCAGCTGGATTACCTACCGGCCTATGCCCAAGCCGGATATGCCATGGTGGAGATACCCTGGGCAAATCTGCTGGCATCTGACTTGACCTGGCGGATGAGCAAGAGAACTGCCACCGCCACTGCTGACGCAACCGCTTTGGCAACCTGCGACAAATACTGGGATGTGCTTAAAGCAGAGAAGAAGGCGGAAGTAGCCCGCCTGGGACTTACCGGAGCCAATCAAAGACTGTCCATCGCCATGGTATCCAAAACCCTGGGGATGATATCACCGTTTACCCTGCAGCAAGCCGGGCTCCATAGTGTTGAGGCCTCCACCACCATGGCCAAGGCCGAAAATGATCTGGCCAATGCCTATACGGTATTCAACCAGGCTGTCGGCCTGAATTACTGGGACCGACCAGTGTTGATCGATAATGAGATCGTGTTCAACCCCATGAAGGTGGATAATCTCCAGACGGAAATATCCCGGGTGAAGGAAACCAGTCCGTCCCTGTGGCTGGCCCGTGAGAATGTCACTATGCAGAGCTATCTCAAGGATATGACCCTGTACACTGGCGAATACCGGCCCTACAAGGCCCGCCAGATCCAATATGAGCAATCGGAAATCGATGCCATGAGCGCTGAAGAAATGTACGAAGCATTGGTCCAAAACTTGTACTATACTGTTTTGGATCTGGAAGAGTCGGTTAAAATAGCCCAGGAAGCGGTGCAGGTGGCGGAAGAAAACCTCCGGCTAACCAAGCTCAAGTGGGACCTGGGGATGGCCATCAAAGTAGAGGTCACCGAGGCAGAGAAGTCATTGAACCAGGCCCAAGCAACTTACGATGAAATCGTTCTTCAGCACGATTATATGAAGCTGGCGTTCCAGAAACCCTGGGCTTTCCTGTCCCAGCAACCGTAGGCTCGTAGGTTAGGTTCCAACATAGGAGGGGTATCGTGAAAGGAAAATTGTCGCTGGTCATGGTAATGGTACTGATATTAGCTTTGTTCGGCCTAACAGGATGCAGCAAGGATGAAATGGCTACAAAAGTCGATGATCGTTTGACGGTGGAAACGGTGGCAGCTGCTGCCGGCAGCATAACCAAAGAAGTCTCTTACTCGGGCAGCCTTCAGGGAGCGAATGAGGTGACCCTGTATCCCAAGGTGGCGGCCCGGGTGGTGGCCATTTATAAACAGGAAGGGAATCGGGTGTCCAAGGGGCAGACTATCGTCAGCCTGGACTCCTCGGATTACCAGGCAGCCCTGGTATCAGCCCAGGCCGCTCTGACCATGGCCCAGTCGAATTACCAGAATGCCCAGAACAATGCGCAACGGACCCGGGCTCTGTTTGACCAGGGGGGCGTTTCCACCCAACAGATGGAACAGGCTGATTTAGGGGTGCTGCAGGCCGATTCGGCCGTCAAGCAATCTCAGGCAGCCGTGCAGAATGCCCAGAACATGCTTAACAATTGCCGGATAACATCTCCCATCAACGGGGTGGTGGGGCTCATCAAGGTGTCGGTGGGTAACATGGTGAGCCCGGCAGCTGCGGTGGCGGTGGTAAGCAGTCCCGGACAAATGTCGGTCAAGGTGGACGTCAGCGAGGCTGAGATCGCCTTTGTGTCTTTGAACAGCCCGGTTAAAGTACGGGTGAGCAGTGTGGGCGATCAGGATTTCCCGGGCAAGGTGACCTCGGTAGCTACCGTGGTTGACCCTATGAGCAAGGGATTTCCGGTGGAGATAACCATTGATAATCCGGCCAATACCTTAAAATCAGGAATGCTGGCCGAGATACAGCTTTCAACTGAGAAAAAGGATGGGGTCCTCAGGGTCCCCCGGGCGGCAGTGGTAGAAAATGGTGCCCGGCGGGTAGTATTCGTGGTGGATGCAAAGTCGGTGGTTCACGAAACTGATATAGAAGTGGGATTGGAGAATCGCGATTGGGTTGAGGTCATCAGCGGAATTAAACCGGGGGATCAGATTGTAATTAAGGGTCAGACCTTGTTGCATGATGCTGATGAAGTTAGGCTCCCGGGGGGCAAATCCTGATGAAGTTAGTTCGATTAGCCGTCAAGCGACCGGTAATGATAGCTATCCTGGTGGGGGTGGTGCTGATCCTGGGGTGGGTCAGTTTTTCCCGGCTGGGATTAGACCTGTATCCGGAAATGAAATTGCCTATCGGAGCGGTGATGACCACCTATCCAGGTGCCGGCCCGGAAGAGGTGGAATCGCAGATTTCCGAGCCCTTGGAGGGCGTATTGGGGACCATCCCCGACGTGTCGGAGGTTACTTCGATTTCTCTGGCAGGTTCGTCGATAGTAATCGTACAGTTCAACTGGGGAACCGATATGGATTTTGCTGCCTTGAATATGCGGGAAAAGGTGGCTTTGGTGGAAGCTTATCTGCCTGCGGATGCTGCCAAACCAATGGTGGTCAAGATGGATCCTGCCATGATGCCGGTCATGCAGATCGGGATGAGCGGAGGCCGTGACCTGGCACAGCTGCAGGATATCGCCGAAGATAATATCAAGCCGTCCCTGGAAAGGGTTCCGGGGGTAGCGTCGGTGACCCTCACCGGCGGCCTGAGCCGTGAAATCAGGGTGGATGTCGATCCAACCAAGGCTCAAAATCAGGGAGTCTCGGTGGCTTCCCTGGCAGCGATGCTCCGGGCGGACAATTTCAACCAGACCGCTGGTACCGTCAAAAGCGGAGGTCGCCAGTACTATGTGCGGTCTCTGCAGCAGTTCGAAAGCGTCGACGATATTCGCAACGTATGGATTTTCAACTCGGCCGGAGAGAAGATCCGTTTAGGGGATGTGGCCACGGTTACCGACGGATATCAGGACGTAGCTCAGGAAACCCGGATGAACCAGCAGCCCAGTATGGGGATACACATCATGAAACAATCGGACGCCAACACGGTTGAAGTATCGGATGGCGTGAAGGCTGAGCTGGCAGCCCTGCAGTCGGAGTTGCCCGGAGATATCCAAGTGGCAGCGGTTTATGACCAGGCCGAATTTATTAATCAGACCATTGATACCATCAAGGTACACATGCTGGAGGGTGCGCTTCTGGCCATGGTGATTTTATTCTTTTTCCTGCGCAGCATTCCCAGCACCCTGGTAATCGCCACCTCGATTCCTCTGTCCATCGTGGCAACCTTTATCCTTATGTTTTTCTTCGATATGTCGATCAACCTGATATCTTTGGGCGGAATTGCCTTGGGGATTGGCAGGATTGTAGATGATTCTATCGTGGTGCTGGAGAATATTTTCCGACATCGCGTAGCCGGCGAAGCGCCCCTGGAGGCGGCGGTCAAGGGGGCCAGTGAAGTGGGAGACGCGGTAATGGCATCGACCTTTGTTACCGTAGCCGTATTCCTGCCCATCTTCTTTCTCCAGGAAGGAATCGCCTCGATATTATTCAAACCCCTGGCGATGACGGTTTCATTTGCGATACTTAGTTCACTGGTGGTGGCATTGACCATTATTCCGTTGCTGTCATCCCGGATGATGACGGGACAAATAGTCCATGAGATAAGGGCTGAAGGCAAAGGATGGCGAGGGTGGGCCGCCAGATTTACCAATTTCCTGGACAGCCTGGGGGAGCGCTATCGCAAGATAATCGAATGGGCCTTGTCCCACCGCCGTCTGGTGGTCGGATCGGTGGCCCTGTTGATGGTGGCCAGTATTGCCCTGGTCCCGGTGGTCGGGGCGGAATTTATTCCCCGCTCGGATGCCAGCCAAATGTCGATTGCTGTTGAGATGGACAAAGGGGCGGTACTGGAGGAAACTGACAAGGTAGCAAAACAGATTGAAAATATCATAAAAGACATTCCGGAAGTAAAAACGGTGTTTACCAGCGTGGGGGCTTCGGGGGAAATGGTATCTATCTCCACCGGGACCGACAACGCGACGATTATGGTGATGCTTAATAAAATGGCGGACCGGGATCGCTCGACTAACGAAATAATCGAGGAAGTACGGGAAAAACTTAGGGTGATCGCAGGCGCCAAGATAACGGTGTCGGCTTACGACCCCATGAGTGCCGGCATGACCAGTTCAGCCCCAGTGGCTATCAAAATTACCGGGCCGAATCTGGATGAGTTGAGGCGGCTGGCCAATGAGGCCACGGAGATCGTTCGCGGCGTCGCCGGTACCCGGGATGTGGAGTCGTCTCTGACGGAGGGCAAGCCGGAGGTGCAGATTAAAGTGGATCGCGATCGAGCCGCGGCTTATGGGATGACGCCGGGTCAGGTAGCATCCAGTGTCCAGAATGCAGTCCAGGGTACGGTGGCCACCAGTTACCGGGTAGAGGGCGACGAGGTAGATGTGCGGGTCCGCTATGATCCGGGATCCAGGGAGAATCTTGATGATATGGGTACCCTGATGATTTCTTCGGCGACCGGAGCCCAGATCCCACTGAGTCAGGTGGCCAGCTTCCAAATAGAAGCGGGGCCAACCTCGATCACCCGGATCGACCAGGTAAGAACGGCTGAAGTGACGGCATCATTAGCTGATCGCGATCTCAATGCGGTCATAAAAGACATCGATGCCAAGATGGCTAAGATGAAGATGCCGGCGGGATACGAGTTCGAGTATGTGGGCGAAAACAAGGAAATGGTAGAGAGCTTCCAGAGCCTGGCTATGGCGCTGCTCCTGGCCATAGTATTGGTTTATGCGGTCATGGCCATTCAATATGAATCATTCTTTGTTCCCTTCGTGATCATGTTTTCGGTACCCACTTGTTTTATCGGGGTAGTGGCGTCCCTGGCAATCACCGGGAGGACCCTCAGTGTAATTTCATTTATCGGAGTTATCATGCTGGTAGGGGTGGCTGTTTCCAATGCTATCGTGTTGGTTGACTATATCCGAAAATTGGAAAACCGGGGGATGGAAAGAAACCAGGCAGTACTGGAGGGCGGCGCTACTCGACTGCGGCCAGTGCTTATGACGGCCTTGGCTACGATTCTGGCCATGCTTCCCTTGTCTCTGGGATTGGGGGAAGGTGCGGAGATGTCGGCGCCCTTGGCTACGGTTGTAATCGGGGGGCTGCTGGTATCCACCATTATTACTCTGGTGCTGGTGCCGGTGGTCTATACGGTCCTGGACGATTGGGGCAGAAGCTTCAGAGCAAGACGAGCCCGGAGAAGAGTTGATACCGGGGCGGAGGTGCAGCCGGGTGCAGATTAAAACCAAGCGGGAACGCATTCTGGATGCCGCCCAGGTGATTTTCGCCGCCAAGGGTTATCATCAAGCCAAGATGGAGGAGATTGCCGAGCAGGCTGTGGTCGGCAAAGGAACCCTGTATGAATATTTTCCCAGCAAGCAGGAGCTGTTCAAAGAGATGTTCCGGGTTATTCTTAGTGACTACATGAGTCAGGTAGCAGCCCCCAATGCCGACCAGCTGACCATAAAGGAGCGGGTCCGGCATCTGGTGGAGATGCATCTTAGGTATATGATCAATAACCGCCATCATATGCCCACCAGCTTTGGAGATCTGGATGGCATGGACGAGGATATCATGGGTTGGATGTATGGGATCCGGCAGGAGAATATTGCCCGGATGATAAGCATCTTTGAGCAGGGGATAGCTCGCCGGGAGATCAAGGGGTTTTCTCCGGAATTGGGGGCCAATCTTTTGTCGGGCATCCTTCGGGGCCTGACCATTCCGGTTATGATGGACCAGCTTGATTTTGAACCTGATCAAGTGGCTGGAGAAGTAATTGAAATAATGTTTCACGGGATGGCGCGATAGGACTTCACGGTATAGGGCGGCATCCTGGGGTGCCGCCTTATCTTTTTCGATAGATCGTACGTTGATTATCAGATCTGGCGAATCAATTTTGGGGATACATTAGGGCAGTCAGGATGCCCCGCTGGGATCCGCCAATGGAGAGGGC
>CAZDND010000084.1:4046-7591 GCA_964506825.1 uncultured Syntrophothermus sp. | reverse complement strand
AATCCTGCCCGCAGAGAAAAAGCCATGGCCTACGGAGATATCGACGAGGTCTTTGATGCTGCTGAACCCAAGCTGCAGAAGCGACTCCTCGGTCTGACTGACGGAGGTTTCGATAAGACCTTCGAATGTGCCGGCCCTGCACCTGCTGTTCAGGCAGCTATTGGGGCCACCGGCTACAATGGCACCGTGGTTCTGGTAGGCGTTAACTATGGTCTGGTACCTGTATCAACCATGAGGCTCAACATGAGAGAGATCGGTCTGAAAGGGAGCTATGGATTCACATCTGAGGAATTCAGAATGTCGATTGACTATATGTCTCGCAAGGTATTAAAAACTGAAAGATTTGTTGATGAAATGGTTACCTTGGACGGAGTGCAGGGGGCATTTGAAAAATTGCATAATCCCCAGGGAAATGCCGTGAAAATCATGGTGAAACCTCAAGCTTAGCCACCCTGGAATGAAGTGAGACTCAGGGGAAATTACTTCAGAAGCTTTCTAAAACTTGTTAATTTATAAAACCGGAGAGGAATTCTCTCCGGTTTTATATTGTCCGCTTTAGGTGTCGGTATAAACAAAATGTTCCAGGAAAAGGACCGTTAACAAGCCAATAACGAACCCATTAGCCAAAATCGGTCGAATCATGGCTGGGAATTGCGTTATGACCTCCGCCGGGAGGAAGGCCGTCATGGTGCCCAGCATAAGTGGGAGTCCCAAGACCAAGCCGTTTTCCATGGAAACACCGGATTGGGTCTGGTGAATAATCATTACTGCTGCGCCGATCTGGGAGGTTATGATATAAGCCAAGACCACCCCAATCACTGCCGGGGGTACTGAACCGACCATGGCGATGGCGAGAGGAGAGCAAGCCAAGGCTAAAAGGGCCAAGCCAGTGGGAACCAAGGTGAAGCGGGAAGCGCATCCTGTGGATGCAATGACACCGGGACCCAGAGAGAAATCTACCGGTCCAACCACGCCGCCCAGGGCGGCGATTATATTCCCAAATCCTATGCCTAGCAAACCCCGGTTGATCCGGGTTTCTGCGTTGTCTGCATCGAGAACCATTGCGACTGACTGGATGGAACTTAGCTCGTTCATTGACAGGGCCACGTAGCATATTAAAAAAGCCAGGATTATACCGGGGTCCGGTAAACCAAGATCCACTGAAAACGGGGGCAGGGAAACTGGCGCGAGTAAGGCGACGTTCTTCATGGGGATTTGAAAGATTCCATAATAAAACAGGCTGCCAAGCAGCATGGCCCAGAGAGCAAGGGTGCTCTTCCAAATCCCAGACAAAAACCGATTGCCCAACACAAGGATAATAAAAATAACCGCTGAAAAACCTAGATTGTAGTTGGAATTCACCTCAAGGGAGCTGGTGACCAGATTAATGATGGTTGGCTGGAGTGTAAAGGCGATCAAAATCATGACTACCACAATTACTCGTGGGGTAAAGAAGCTTTTTATATAGGCAAAGAGCCCGGTGGCGGCCATGATCGTCAAAAGCAGCCCGCCCAGCAACATGGCGCTATTGATCACTCCCTGACTTCTGTCCAGACTGGACAGAAGTCCGATCAGCAGTACTGTTGAAGGCCCCAGGATAAGTGGCAGCCGATGTCCGAAAAAGATCTGAACCAATAAGGTGAACCCAACTACAGCGAACAACTTCTGGAGATAGAAAACCTCTCCTCCAGCGATCCCCGGAGAGGGAATGGCTTTGCCGACAATAACTATGGATGGAATACAGATGGCCAGCCATTGTAGACCGTATAACAGCATTTCACCCAGGGGAGGGCGGTCTTCTATATTATATTTTAGTTGCATCATTCACTCCAATTGTAAGACCATACTAATTTTTGCTGTCTTCCAGGTTCTTGTGGCCGATGGGTTGCGTTGCCCAGAATGATCTAAATTCGTAAATGGCGCGATATGGGTATAATTGCGCCTGATTTCAGGCATTACCGGTGAACCTGTCCAAAAGGGGCATCCATGCACAGCCTTATTCCACTTTGGTGACGTCGGGAAGGGCAGTAAGCTTTAGTTGGTCAATACGCATACCTTTGACACGCATGACTTCGAGACAGAAATTTCCCAAGGCTATGGAGTCGCCTTTCTGGGGAGGTTTGCCGAGCTTTCCAAAAACATATCCACCCAGAGTATCGTAGTCTTCTTCATCATCATCAACCGGCAGCCCGAAATGCTGGTAGGCATCCTTCAGAAGCATACGACCGCTGAGAAGAGTTGTGCCGCCTTGGTATTTGACCATTTGAGTTTCCTCTTGATCGAACTCATCCTGAATGTCACCGACCAGTTCTTCCAACAGATTTTCCATGGTAATGACTCCAGCGCAACCCCCATATTCGTCAACTACAATCGCCATATGCTGTCGGGACTTCTGGAATTGATGCAGGACCCTTTCCAAGGGCATTCCTTCGGGGATGAAGATAATATCCCGCATAATCTTGTCCATACTGTTTTCATCCAAGCTGTCAAGAAAAAACAGGTCCTTGATGTGTATCAAACCGACAATATTGTCAGGCGTTTCGCGGCACACCGGGAATCGGGTATGACCTGCTCCTCGTGCCACGGCAATGTTCTCCTCCATAGAATCATCCAAATACAGAAATACCGTTTCAGTGCGCGGAATCATAACATCACGAGCCACCTTTTGTTCAAAGCGAAAAACGTTTTGCAGCAGTTCCTGCTCGCGTTTATCAATATGACCGCCTTTGAAGCTAGCCGTGATCAGCATGCGCAGTTCATCCTCGCTATGAGTCTGTTCTTCATCGGTTACGGTTTGCAGACCGATGGACCTAATTAACCAGCTAGAAGCACCGTTCAGAACCATCACCCCCGGGTAAAACAGTAGATAAAAGAATTTCATGGGAGCCGCCAGTTTGAGAGCAATATTTTCTGCCTTTTGAATAGCGATAGTTTTGGGGGCCTGTTCGCCGATAACCACATGTACAAATGTTATAAGAACAAAAGCTGTCACAAATGAAATAGTATGCACCATAGCGGATGAATTAATGCCCCAGGAAAAGAGCAAAGGAGTTAGCAGGTCAGCAATCGCCGGTTCCCCCAGCCACCCAAGTCCCAGGCTGGACAAGGTGATTCCGAGCTGGCATACGGATAGATAGACATTGATATCCAGTAGGGCATCCTGGGTCTTTTTGGCCCGGGGATCTCCCTCTTTTACCAGTTGGGCTATGCGAGTGGGCCGCACCTTTACCAAGGCAAATTCGGCAGCCACAAAGAATCCGTTCAGCAGGACCAGAGCAAGAGCCATGACTATCTGCAAGACGTCCAGCCAATTGATATATAATCCAGCCATATCTGCCTCCATCCCGATAATACCGAAATTGCTCAACATGAGAGTAACCATCACAGAAATACCCTATTTTAGAAAGTACTAGCATCAAGATAAGTATAAACAATTAGATTGGTGTAGGATATGGTGAACTGAGGATTGATTTTAGAGTAATTATACAGGAATGTTGTGGATTCATCCAATCACCACTACTTTGGCAGACGCGCAGAACATGGAG
>CAZDND010000084.1:0-4036 GCA_964506825.1 uncultured Syntrophothermus sp. | reverse complement strand
CGGTTGACATCCACGGATAGGGCTGATAGTCTGATATCGATAATTGACGATATCATTAAAAAGTTCGACATAGGGGGATTCTTATGACAAGAGGCAGGGAAGATATACGTGAAGTAATACGCCGCAATTACGCTGAGGTTGCGCTGAAGGGTTCGAAGGGTGGAGGTTGCTGCGGTAGTGGAGGATGTGGCGGTGGAACCCCGGCAGCTGTCGCCTGGAAACAACATTGCTGATTATGTGGCTTCCTATTACATTGAGGCTGCCAAGTAAACAGATCAGAATTTAACCGCCAAAAAAGACCGCGATTGATGGATATGGCCGCCGAAAAAGCTGGGCTCCGTCAGACGGAGCCCAGCTTTGCGGTATATAAATTTAATTGTGTGTTGACGGGACGCATGTCAAGATAAGTTGGTATTATGTAAATACCTAGCCCTTATCTTCCAATTCTTTCAACAGTTCCTGTTTAAGGATTTTCTTTTCGATCTTGCCAAGAGTGGTCAGGGGGAAGGAATCTCTGATGACCCATTGGCGGGGGATCTTATAGTCGGCCAGGTAATCCTTCAGATATTCCTGGATGGCCGCTCCATCCACCGTTGCGCCCGGTTTGGGTACGATATAGGCCCGGCCAACTTCGCCCATAATCTTGTGGGGAAGGGGAATGACCGCTACCATCATAACACCTGGGTAACGCGAGATCTGTTCCTCGATCTCTGCGGGGTATACGTTAAAGCCACCAGTAATGTACATCTCGGTAAGGCGACCCACCAGGCAGAGATCATTATTCTCATCAAAATAGCCCACATCACCAGAATAGAACCACCCGTCGCTGTCCTTGGCTTTGGCGGTGGCTTCCGGCATGTTGAAATATTCTTTGAACACCGTGGGACCCCGATAAACGATCTCTCCAGATGTCCCCTGGGGGACCTCTTTGCGGTCCTTGTCCACGATTTTCATTTCCCATTCAGGGGCGCACTTGCCTACGCTTTTGTTTAGGTTATCGATGCTGGCTCCCCGATCGTTATAGGTACTCAGGCCTGCAGTCTCGGTCATTCCCATGGGGTTACAGCAGTAAGGAGCCAGCTCCATCATCTTAGTCAGGATATCCTTGGGAGCCGGAGCACCGCCGATCATGCAGAAGCGAGTGCCGGATAGGTCAAAATCTTTAAAATTCGGCTGGGCGAAATACATGGCCCACATGGTGGGTACCCCGGCCAGCATCGGCGCCCGATATTTTTCGGCCGCTTTCAGCAGGACTTGCGGATCGAAGACGTCATACAGCACCGCAGTGCAGCCGGCTATCATGGAAGTAGCGGCCCACTCGGTGGCTCCACTGACGTGATTGACCGGGGAAACGCAAAGTACGTATTCCTTGGGCTGCATTCCATTGGGCAAATGAAACTCATCTTTTTGGACCAGACTCATGGAGATTACATTGCGATGGGTCAGCACCGCACCTTTGGGTTGACCGGTGGTTCCTGAGGTATAGACGATGATCAAACCATCATTGGGTTCAACTTGAGCTTCCCTTTTCTTCAGCTCGTCATCATATTTCGAATAATCGCCGGTAAGGATCTCTTCAAAGGATATTGATTTGGGGATTTCCAAAGGTCCTTCAGCTATCCATACCTGATCTACGGTCGGACAGTTGGGCAGAGCTTTTCCCAAGCGCTCCTGGTAGTTTATATCGGCAAGGGAATACTGAGCCAGAACATGGCTGGCCTGAGAATTATTTAGGACATATTCCATCTCGGGAGGGGTATGGCGTACATTCATGCCGACGATTATGGCCCCAATCATGGAAGCCGCCATGTAAAGATAGAAGAACTCCGGACGGCCTACCAGCACATAGCCAATCCGGTCGCCCTTTTTTACTCCTAAGGACAGCATATATTTAGCCAGCTGTTCGGATGTATGTTCGAACTCCTTCCAACTGATAGGTTTGTCACGGTAAATCAGGGCAGGGGTGTCAGGCATCTCCTTAGCCCATTTTCTCATATAATCGGAAAAGAGCGGCAGGGCTCCTTCCAAGCGATTCTTTTGGGTTGTAGTCACTAAATCCGCCTCCTCAATTTTTAAATATAAGCTAGAAATGTTAGCAGCAGAGTATCCATACTCCCTTTATCCTGTCTCTGATATCACCTCCCCAAACATGGCTAAGACAAAGTCCATAAGCTGAATCCTGGTTTCGGAAAGCACCGCATCTCATCTTTTTCGACATCATAAAAGGATCCATATTGCCATTTCAGCAGCAAGGTTGATCAATAGCCAACTCTTGCCTGGCTGGCGGCCGGCCGAAGCCTGGATCAATTTGATGTCATTAAGTGAGCTGATTATACAAACAATTCAACTAACTGATTGAATCTCCTGCTGCTGATCAGCAAATTGTGACAAGAAGTTATAAGAAGAAGACTGCCATGTTGCTTTGACGAGAAATGATTGGGTGCATTAGGTAATTGATAAGGATTCCGAGCAAGGTGAAAGCTTTGCTGAAGCTCATCGGGTCCCAAACCAATCCGCATACCTGAAGGACCTTTTTACATTAGAAATCCGTTATAATTGATATGTAGCAGAGTGTGTGTAATTGTAAAATGACGGGGAAGGCATGGTCATTATCGACTTCACCAAGAGTATGGTGGCTTAGGATTCTTGCGACCGGACCATGACGGGAGACTGCCATGAACCTCAACCGGAATCTGATTATTTCTAGATTCGATCCCGGTGATTCAAAACTGACCAACCTCCGTAATTTAGTCAGAAAAATACATCCTTCAGGACCACCGCCTCCCAAAGGCTCTATCCGGATAAGCAAAAAAGGTTGACTAATACTTCATGAACCAAGGATTTAAGGAGGTGTTTTGCAATGGGCAAAGTAGTCGGCATTGATTTGGGGACCACCAATTCTGCGGTGGCTGTCCTGGAAGGCGGTCAGCCAATGATCATCGTGAATACAGAGGGTGGCAGAATAACCCCGTCGGTAGTGGCTTACACTAAAGATAACCGTCGCTTGGTGGGTACTCTGGCCAAAAGGCAAGCCGTGTTGAATCCCGAGGCTACAATCTACTCGGCTAAGCGCTTCATTGGCCGTCAGTATGAGGAGGTCAACAGCGAGATCCAGCTGGTTCCCTACCAAGTGGTTGCTGGAGAAAACCAGGCGGTTCGCTTCAAAGTCAGAGACGTGACGATCGCGCCTGAGGAGATCAGTGCCCAGGTATTGCGAAAATTGGCTGACGATGCCTCAGCTTATCTGGGAGAGAAGGTTACTGATGCTGTCATTACTGTTCCCGCCTATTTCAATGACGCCCAGCGACAGGCTACCAAGGACGCTGGTAAAATTGCCGGTTTGAATGTCCTGCGTATCATCAATGAACCAACTGCGGCCGCGTTGGCTTACGGTCTTGAGAACAAGGGTAACGAAACCGTAATGGTGTTCGACTTGGGCGGCGGAACTTTTGATGTGTCAATCCTGGATGTTGGTGATGGTCTGGTCGAGGTAAGAGCAACTTTTGGAGATACCCATTTGGGCGGCGACGATTTTGACAAGCGGATCGTCGATTGGATAGCTGACGAGTTCAGGAATAACGAAGGTATGGATCTGCGCAAGGATCGCCAAGCCCTGCAACGGCTTTATGAAGCTGCGGAAAAGGCCAAGGTGGAGCTGTCGAGCACCACCAGCACTAACATCACGCTGCCTTTTATCACTGCTGACGCCGATGGTCCCCGGCATTTGGAAATGTCCTTGAGCCGGGCCCGCTTTAATGAGCTGACCAGTGATCTGGTGGAGAGGTGCCTGGTCTCGGTTCGTCAGGCGATGGATGATGCTAACCTAACCGCCAGAGACCTTGATGAAGTTATATTGGTGGGCGGGTCAACACGGATTCCTGCGGTACAAGCCATGGTGCGCAGCCTTACTGGCCGGGATCCCAACATGTCGGTAAACCCGGATGAAGTTGTAGCTCTGGGGGCTGCGGTTCAGGCGGGTATCATAACCGGAGAGATGAAGGATGTTTTGCTGCTCGATGTCATACCTCTTTCCCTG
>CAZDND010000083.1:6372-7657 GCA_964506825.1 uncultured Syntrophothermus sp. | reverse complement strand
CTGATCGATGGCGGGGGATCGGAATTCACCGACTTGGGCAAAAAGGTGGTGTTGCCTTATTTGCGTCGGCAGGGGATCCGGCATTTGGACCTGGCCATAGCTACCCACCCGCATATAGACCACCTGCAGGGGCTGAAAAGCGTTCTAGCCGAATGCCCTGCGGATGTGGTGGTAGCCGGCCGGGGTTGTTTCACGACGGCCGCCGAGGCTGGAGGACGTTTGCTGGTGCTGGAGGGAGGACGCATCATCGAGCCGGATGAATCGACCCAGCTGTGGCTCTGGGCCCCAGCCTCCAAACAGATCGAAGAGATCGGCAATGAGACCTCGGTAGCAGCTCGCATTGCCGTAGGCGAGGTATCTTTTTTGCTGACCGGAGATGCCGGTCCCCCGGAATACGAGTGGCTGCTTAAACAGCGGTTGCCGATGGAAGCCACGGTCCTGAAGCTGCCGCACCACGGCAGCAAGTATTCCTGGACCAACGAACTGGCTGCCCGGGCCAGCCCGGATTACGGGGTGGTCTGTGTGGGAGAACGAAATCTCTTTGGCCATCCCGACCCGGGGGTATTGAGGCAGGCGGAAGATTTGGGAATGGAAATATTCCGGACCGACCGTGACGGGGCGGTGACGTTTCTGGTCCGGGGAGGAAAACTGAAGATCCGAACTGGTCCCTAACCGGGCCAAATGAGGTAGACTATAATGAGAAGATCCATAGATGGTCCCCTGGCTCGTGTGCCGGCAGGGGATCAGATCGGGCATCGTCAGCGAGGTGGAAGCATATGCCAGACAATCCGGCTATATGGTGGCTGTGGGGAGCGGAGGACTACCGGATGGATACCCGTTTCCGGGAGATCCTGCAGAGGTTTTACGAAATGGACCAGGCCGAGCCGGAGGTGATCCCGGTGGACAGCGGGGAGACCTCCCTGCGGGAGCTGGGCCAGCTGCTGGGGGAAGTGCCCCTGTTTGCCTTTCGCCGGGTGATCGTACTCCGCCATCCGGTCTGGCTGGGCAAGGCTAAGAAGGCGGACAAGGAAGAGTTCGAAAAGATGGTGCTGGGATTTGCCGCCAACGCATCTCCCGGGCTGCACCTGGTAATTTTGTCCCGGACTGCGCCGGCTGGCAAAGCCCTGCTGACAGCCGTCAAGAAGACTGGCGCTGTGGAGGAGTTTGCCGGGCTGGGCCCCAAGGATCTGGCGGATTGGGTCAACCGGGAAATCAACCGCCGGGGGCTGACCATCGACCGGGAGGCGCTGTCAGAGATGACTCGCAGCAACCGGGATATGTATTA
>CAZDND010000083.1:0-6362 GCA_964506825.1 uncultured Syntrophothermus sp. | reverse complement strand
GCCCTGCTGAAAAAGAACACCCGGGAGGCAATGCGGGTGCTGGATTCGCTGCTGGACAACGGCCAGCCGGTAACCCTGCTGGTGCACATGATCACCCGGGAACTGATATTTTTAGGCAAAGTCCAGGCCCTGGCCGGACAAGGCAGGAACACCCTGGATATAGCCCAATACTTTGACAAGAAGCCTTTCCGCATCGATAAAATGCGGCAGGCCTCCATACGCCCCGAGGAGCTGCCCCGGATATTCGAGCTGCTGTCACGGATAGATTTCGCAGTGAAGAATACTACCCAGGACCACCGACTGCTGCTGGAAACCATGGTGGTGGATGTGTGCGAGGGGTAAGGCCAAGAGGCAAGGGGCCTCCTTTGCCTCGCTTGGCGAGGAAAAGGAGGCCCCTTGCCTTGGATCAAGAAAAATCAAAGCCTGCTTTCGCTAGCAGGCTTCACGGTCTAGACTGACATTTTGTTCAACTTTTTGGTCAAACGGGATTTGGTACGAGCTGCCTTATTCTTGTGAATAATGCCCCGACCTGCATTCTTGTCGAGAATAGATGTCGCCGCAACCAATTTCTGTTCTGCTTCGTCTCTATTGCTGCCGACAACGGCCCCTTCGAATTTTTTGATCGAAGTTTTCATCGCCGATTTTTTGGACATATTGCTGACCTGGCGCTTCTCGGCTGTCCGTGCTCTTTTCTGGGGAGTTTTGCTCTTTGCCAATCTGCCACCTCCTTTAACCCATAGAGTAACAGAACAAGGATACCACCTCTGAAATCAAATTGCAATGCCAACCTGACTTTTTCCGCCGCCGTCCAGGTGGCGGCTGCAATCGGGAGACCGAACCGCCGGGAACGCAAGCGGCGGATGGATAATCGGGCAATGATTTTGCTTACATTCCGCGGCAAATAGGATATAGTAAGGCATGATATCTTCAGGGAGAGAATGATGGCAGGTAAGAAGATGATTGCTCAGGCGGCCGGCCTGCTGATGGTGACCATGGTGATAGCCCGGATCCTGGGTTATGTGCGCGACGTGGTCATCTACTCGCGTTTTGGGCAAAATTACGTGACTGATGCCTATAATGCAGCCTTTTCAGTGCCGGACTTCATATATATGCTGCTGGTGGGGGGAGCCCTGAGTTCGGCTCTGATCCCGGTGGTTTCAGGTTACCTGGCCCGGGACGAGGACCGGGAGGCCTGGAAGGTAGTCAGCCTGGTGGTGAACTGGACGGCGTTGGTATTGGTGGTATTGATCAGCCTGGGTTTCGTTTACACCCGGCCGCTGGTGCTGATGCTGGTTCCCAAACTGCCGGCCCAGACCATCGATCTTGCGGTCACCCTCACCCGGATTATGCTGCTGCAGTCCTTTTTCATGGCCATGAGCGGCATATCCACGGGGGTTCTGAACGCCCGCCAGCATTTTACCATGCCGGCTATCGGCGGGATCCTGTATAACCTGCTGATCATCACCTTCGGGTTGCTGCTGGCGGAGCGGTGGGGAATCGCCGCTTTTTCAACCGGGGTGGTGGCCGGTTCAGTTCTGAACCTGGCGGTGCAGCTGCCGGCGCTCAAACGGGCTGGCTTCAGGTATTATCCGATTATCAATCCCAACCATCCCGGATTGAAGCAGATCCTGATCCTGATGCTGCCTATCATGATTGGGCTTTCCGTGACTCAGGTGAATCTTTTCGTCAACCAGAACCTGGCCTCGGGACTGTCGGAGGGGTCCATATCCGCTTTGCGGCTGGCCCAGCGGATCATGCAGCTGCCCATCGGGATTTTCGGAGTATCGGTGGCCATGGCGGTCTTTCCTACCATGAATGAACAGGTGGCCCGCCATGACATAGAGGGTTTTAAACGGCTCTTTTCCCTGGGGCTCCGGGCGGTCTTCGTTATCACCATCCCGGCCTCTCTGGGGCTGATGGCTTTGCGGGAGCCTATCATCAGCGTGCTTTTTCAGCAGGGCCAGTTCAATGCGGGGGATACCGTGGCTACGGCCCAGGCTTTGTACTTTTACTGCATCGGGCTGTTCGCTTACAGCGCCCTGCAGCTGGCCAACCGCATCTTCTATTCCCTGCGGGATACGGTGACCCCGGTGGCCAGCGGTCTGGCCTCGATTTTACTGAACATCGCCCTGTCGATCCTGCTGGTGAAAGCCATGGGGCACCAGGGACTGGCCCTGGCCTATTCCATAGCGGGCATATTCAACCTGGTGCTGCTGACCCTGCTTTTGAAACGGCGCCTGGGGCTTATCGGCGGCGGCCAGCTCATGAGGAGTTTTCTGGCGGCCCTGGCAGCCTCGCTGGTCATGTACCTGGGGGTCAGGATGGGTGCGGCCTGGTTGGGCTCATGGCTGGCTTTTACACCGAAACTGAATGCATTTATAATAGTGGTGACAGGGATGACACTTGGAATCGCCATTTACGGTATAATTATTTCATTCTTCCGCTTGGAAGAAACCCAAATGGTGGTCAATTTATTTAAAAATCGCCTGCCCGGGATCAGATACCGGGTCTAATGGAGGAACAGCGTGGAAAATATCAGGAATTTCTGCATCATAGCTCATATCGATCATGGAAAATCGACCTTGGCCGACCGCCTCATGGAATATACCGGGGCTTTGTCCCAGCGTGAGATGCGGGAACAATTCCTGGATACTCTCGATTTGGAGCGGGAGCGGGGCATCACCATCAAGCTTACTCCGGTGCGGCTGGAATACCAGGCCCGGGACGGGAAAAAATATATATTGAACCTGATCGACACTCCCGGTCACGTGGATTTTTCCTATGAGGTATCCCGCAGCCTGGCCGCCTGTGACGGCGCCCTGCTGGTGATCGACGCATCCCAGGGCATCGAAGCCCAGACTTTGGCCAACGTCTACCAGGCCATGGATCAGGACCTGGAGATCATCGGCGTGCTGAACAAGATAGACCTGCCCAATGCCGAGCCGGAGCGGGTCATGGACGAGATCGGCGATATCCTGGGGCTGGATCCGGCAGACATCCTGCTGGTGTCCGCCAAGCTGGGGACGGGGATTCCCGAAGTGCTGGAATCAATAGTGGCCAAATTCCCGGCTCCCAAGGGAGATGCGGGCCATCCCCTGCAGGCCTTGATATTCGATTCCTTTTTTGATGCCTATCGCGGCGGTATAAGTTATATCCGGGTGTTCGAAGGCCGGGTCAAGAAGGGCGACATCATCCGTATGATGTGGTCCGGCAAGGAATTTGAAGTCTCCGAAGTGGGTATCTTCAATCCCCGGATGAAAGCGGTGGAGGAGTTGAGTGCCGGAGAAGTAGGCTACCTGGCGGCCGGCATGAAAAACGTGCTGGATACCCGAGTCGGGGAGACCATCACCCTGGCCCGTAATCCCGCTGCAGAACCCCTGCCCGGTTATCGCCAGAGCAAGCCCGTGGTATATTGCGGGCTCTACCCGGTGGAAAACAGTGATTTCGAAAAACTGCGGGACGCCCTGGAAAAACTGCGCATGAACGATGCTTCGCTGCATTTTGAGCCAGAGACCTCGGAAGCCCTGGGATTTGGGTTCCGCTGCGGTTTCCTGGGCCTTTTGCACATGGAGATCGTCAACCAGCGCCTGGAGCGGGAATATGACCTGGAGCTGATTGTCACCGCTCCCAGCGTCGTTTACAAGGTCCATCTGGAAAACGGCGAGGTGCGGGAGGTGGACAATCCCGCCCACTGGCCGAAGGTAGCCGAGACCCGGGAAGTCAGGGAGCCTTATGTGAAGTCCACCATCATGGTGCCCGATGAATTTATCGGATCCATCATGGAACTGTGCCAGGAAAAACGCGGCACCTTTAAAAACATGGAGTATCTGTCTCCCCACCGGGTGATGCTGGTCTATGAGCTGCCTCTGTCGGAGATCATCTACGATTTTTTCGACGCCCTCAAGTCCCGGACCAAGGGGTATGCTTCCTTCGATTATGAAGTGATCGGCGATTTCCCGTCGGAACTGGTTAAACTGGATATACTGCTGAACAACGAGCCGGTGGACGCCCTTTCATATATAGTGCACAAGGACAAAGCTTACACCCGGGCTCGGGCAGTGGTTGAAAAGCTGAGGAAAATCATCCCCCGGCAGATGTACGAAGTGGCTATCCAGGCCTCCATCGGCAGCCGGATCATTGCCCGGGAGAGCGTCAAGGCCCGGCGCAAGGACGTGCTGGCCAAATGCTATGGCGGGGACATAACCCGGAAAAAGAAACTGCTGGAGAAACAAAAAGAGGGCAAGAAACGCATGAAGCAGATCGGCCGGGTGGAGGTGCCCAAGGAAACCTTTATTTCGGTGCTGAATATGGACGAACCCAAGCCCGGTAAATAGGGGCTTGATCCCGCCTCAGGGATCAGGCGGGACAGGTGGGCTGGCCACAGGATGGACTTCGGGCAGGCCCGGTAACCGACCCCGATTCCCCTGGAGGAGATTTTGGATATGAACACTTTTGAAACCGTAAATACAGTGGATATACAGCCCGGCCGGGATCAAGCCGGGCTGTATATCCATTTCCCCTTTTGTGTCCGGAAATGCACCTACTGCGATTTCTTTTCGGTTCCTTACGATCGCGATCTGGTGGTCCATTACCTGCGGGCGCTGATGATGGAGGCCGAGTTGGTAGCTGCGGAAGAAAGCTGGGGCAACATCGCTACCATCTATCTGGGGGGCGGCACCCCCAGTCTGATGGAGCCGGCTTGGATCGAGGACCTCCTCAACGTTGTGGGACGCCGGTTCAGGGTAGAAAAGGACTGCGAAATCACCCTGGAGGTCAATCCGGGAACCGTCGAGCTCAATCGCCTGCGCGGGCTCAAGGCAGCCGGCATCAATCGTCTCAGTCTGGGAATCCAAAGCCTGAACGATGATGAGCTCAAGATACTGGGTCGCATTCATTCCAGCGAGGAAGCCCGTCAGGTGGTGGATTGGATTCGCCAGGCAGGGTTCAGCAACTACGGATTAGACCTGATCTATGGGATTCCCCGCCCCCACAACCGGCGTTACGTTCAGCGCCGCCGGCTGCCGGGGACGGCGGGTGCGGAAGGCCCCGGGGTTGCCGGCGGCCGGAGCGGCAGGGAGCCGGGCTGGTCGCCTGCGCGAACCCTCCGGCGCGATGGAGGCGGGCAGGTCCGTTACCGTTTGGCGGCCTGGCAGAAAACCCTGCGGGAGGCGGTGGCCCTGGATCCTCGTCATATATCGGCCTACCTTCTGCAGATGGACGAAGGGGTGCCCCTGGCCGCGGCCATCGCCCAGGGGCGGATGCACAGCCTGGCCGATGATGAGGAAGCGGCCATGTACGCCCACCTGCGAAGTTACCTGGGGGGGAAGGGCTACGAACATTACGAGATCTCGAATTTCTGCCGTCCCGGCTATACCTCCCGGCACAATATCAACTATTGGATGAGCGGGGACTACCTGGGATTGGGTGCAGGAGCGGTCTCCTTCAACGGAGGCCGGCGCTGGCACAATATTGCGGACATCCCCCGATACAATGAATGCCTGAAGTACGGCCAGCGTCCGCCCCAGGAGACCCTGGAGGAGCTCCAGGGCCGGGACAGAGTGATCGACGCCCTGATCATGGGGCTGAGGATGACTCACGGGGTCGATATTGAGGAATTGAGCCGCCGCTTTCGGCTGGATGTGGCTGAAAGCTTCGCCGATCAGATTGCCGGGAGCTGCCGGGAGGGGCTGCTCAAATGGGATGGAAGCCGGCTGCGTCTGACCACCCGGGGATATTTCCTCTCCAACCAGGTATTCAGAGCCATGTTGGGCTGAGGAGCGGTCGGATCAACCAGCCAGGAATACAGGCAGGGCGGGGTTGGCGAGGGTTGGCTGCTGAGGATTCCGATCGCCTGGTGACTGGTGCCGATTCCCGGAAATCCACGGAAAGGCATTAGGATCAGGGGAATATCTGCCCTCCCTGTCCTTGACAAACAAATCGACGGATGATATTTTTTTAGTAGATAATTAGCACTCGACCAAAGAGAGTGCTAACAGGGTGATATGAGTTTAGACGAACGTAAAAAGAGCATTTTGGAAGCAATCATAAAGGACTATGTAAAGACAGCTGAACCGGTTGGCTCCCGGGCGGTGGCCAAGAAGCACAACTTGGGCATCAGTCCGGCTACGGTGCGCAATGAGATGTCCGATCTGGAGGAAATGGGATTTTTGGAGCAGCCCCATACCTCGGCGGGGCGGATTCCCTCGGAGCGAGGTTTCCGCTATTATGTGGACTACATGATGGTCAAGGATCAGCTGACCCAGCAGGAGGAGAGCTTCCTGGAAAAGATGCTGACCCAGAAGATCGATGACGTGTCCACGGTCATCCAGAAGACTCTGGCCGGGGGCGGCGACGTGCTCTTC
>CAZDND010000082.1:0-7842 GCA_964506825.1 uncultured Syntrophothermus sp. | reverse complement strand
GATGATTCCTTCCGCCCGGCGGTCGTCCACGTAACGGGGATTCATATCACCGATGCCCGCCGCAAAGTTGGTGGTTTGGCGCCAGGTTATCTTGACTCGGTGCTCCTTCAAGACCATCCCCACCACGTCAGAAGATATCATCATATTAATCGCGCCCCCTATTCTTGATACATTCAGAGGATTGTCCGATAGATTCCTGGCTAAGCTGTTATGAACCCAGGCCGTTCACTAATTAAAACCGGCTTCATCATCTGACTCGTTCCCAGTCATCCAAAGGTGCTTAATCCCAGCGACTGTTTCTCCCTCCTGCACGATCATTCAATCTCCGGACGGATCAACCTAATATGCAGGCGAAGACCTATCTTTGATGATAAACTATAAGTAACCTCAACGTTAATTAATCTATTTGGGATTCATTTCGCCGCAGCAGCTAATACTAGTCTAGTTCACATAATGCTGAAAAGTCCTACTTTGGTCCATGAAGGAAAGGAGGTGCTCAAATGCGAACCACTCTGAACATCTACAAAGAAGGCAATAAAATTCTGATCCAAGACGAAATTCTGGACATAGAACTGCCTTACACCGATGAGCTATGGAGAAAATTGGACGGTGAAAGAACCTACGACCTGGACAACGGTTGGCTCATTGATGGGATCGAGCTAAATGTGGTCATCGGGGAAGAAACCGAACGGGAAAGAGAGAACGTTTTTGTAGGCTCCATTCGCATCGATGGGATAGATGAACGCCGCGAACTGTACGTGGTACCCGAAGGAGACGTCTTCAAGATTGTCGGCATAGCCCCAGACCATCAGATCGTCGATACCGACGTATTTTCCGACAGCATTCGAGAAGCTATCGTAAAAACCCAGGAGAATTGGGGCAGCGATGGATGGGATCTTCAGCTTAGCGATGAAGCTGATGCCTTGCTGAAGGAAATGGAAGACTAACCAGGGGGAACAAACTCCAGAACCCAGTTTAATCGATTCGATGTAGAAGACTTGGGTTTCGCCATCGGTTTCCAGACGGAAACCGCAGTAATCATTTTAAATACAGCCCCAGTCGGCTAGGTGACTTCTTCCATGATATACCCGGCAATATTTCGGCAGTGGTCGCTGATCCTCTCCAGATTGGTCAGCATATCCAGGAATACCGCTCCGTTGCTGCCGTTGCATTTGCCCTCGTTCAGCCTTCGGATATGGGCCTTGCGGTAGATTTCCATCAGTTCATCCAGTTTTCCCTCCAGTGGCAGCACCTCCTTGGCCACTGATTTGTCATCGTATTCCAATGCTTGATAAGCCAATTGGAGCGCTTTGGTGGTGATCTCTATGAAATTCTTCATTTCCTCCTGGGCTTCGCCCGAGAAACTGACCTGGTTTTTCTCAGCATACACCCCCTGCTCGATTATATTCTCACAGTGATCGCCGATCCGTTCGATATCATTCAGAGATTGCAAAATCACATTGACAGTTGTCGACTCCGCCTTGGAAAGCTGCTTGCGGGAGATCAGAACCACGTAATCAGTAATTTCTCTTTCCAGACGGTCGATGGCGTCTTCCAGTATATGCACCTTTTCCATAGAGGCTTCCTGGCGGTCATTGAAATAATCGATGGCATGACTAAAAGCCTCGCCCGCCATGGAAGCCATATGCAGCATCTCTCTTTTAGCCTGGGCCAATGCTACCGATGGGTTGTTGAGGAACCGGCGATCAATAAATTTGGGCCGGTAAGGATCTTCTATCGCCGGCTTGTCAGGAATCAATCGGGTGACTACATAAGCCAGCACCGCCACAAAAGGCAACTGGATGATCGTATTGCTGATATTAAACACAGCATGGGTTTGTGCGATCTGCAGTTTGATGTTGAGGGCTTCCCAGGTGCCGGTAGATCCGGGCAGGAAGACGAATAGATAATTGGTAAACCATATAACCATCTTTTCAAAGAATCCCACCAGGAAAAGGGGCAGAAAAATCATGGTGCCCATTAAATTGAACATGGTGTGGGTAAGGGCCGTTCTCCTGGCAGCCACGCTGGTGCCGATACCGGAAAGCAAAGCCGTTACCGTCGTGCCAATATTATCTCCAAAAAGGATCGGAACCGCCTGATGATAGGTCATAGCCCCCTGGTAGGACAACTGCTGCATTACCCCGATGGTAGCGGCGCTGCTTTGAATTATACCCGTCATGAGCACCCCGATGCCTACTCCTACCAGAGAGTTGTTGTCGATGCTGGTCATGAGGGAAGTAAAGAAATCCAGGTCCTTCAGAGGCTTAACCCCATCCCCCATAACTGCCATGCCAAAGAACAGGATTCCAAATCCTAAAAGGGTTTGCCCGATCACCTGGTTCTTCTTGGTCTTCGAGAATAAATGGATCAATGCTCCCACCCCGAGAATCGGCAGAGCATAAGCCGCCAAATTAAAACCGATTATATAAACTGTCAATGTGGTCCCGATATTGGCTCCCATTACTACGCCGATCGCCTGGCGCAGGGTAAGCAATTCGGCATTTACCAGCCCCACAACGAGGACCGTGGTGGCGCTGCTGCTCTGGATTAAAGCAGTAACGGCCATGCCGGTAAAAACACCCCGAACCGGATTGCGGGTACCTTTTTCAAGAATGGTTCGCATCCGGTCCCCAGCCAACGTTTGCAGGCCATCCGACATAAATCGTAATCCAAATAGAAACAGTCCCACCCCGCCGACAAATGCAAACAGAATACCTATTACCGCCTCAGACAAGCTAAACCCTCCCAATTAACCATGAACAACATTACCTTCATCAATAGCCCATAGCCTGTATTCTGCAAACCAGACATCCTGCCGGCTAAAACACCATCCCATGCGGTCATAAATGCCTTTATATGGATATTTATCGACCCATATGGTTGAATGCCATAATCCGGCCGCCAGCTATCTTAATCCATATTATTTAATCCAGATTACCATTCGCCGGTCTTTACCTATTCTCCTGCTGATCAAAATATCCACTGAGAATGGTACGGGTATCTCTGATAAAGGTTCCCCTGCTATTGGCGATCAGCTTGCCTTTATTGAAGAGGGTGCATTCAACCAGCGCTATGGTTTGTCCTATCTGGATCACCTCTGCCTCGGCAATTAGTTCGGCGTCCGTATACCCCGGGTCCCACTAGATCATGTTTATGTCCCAAGTAAGATAAACTTCTCCACCGTTAGTATTTATTGCATGCCTAGTCCAAAACGCACATTGAAACTATGGAGTGGTGTTGTTAACATGACATTAAGGAGCAGAAGGACAATTGCTAACTTTTTGATTTAACCGCGGAACAGATGGTAATTTCATTACAATTCTTAATAGAAGGAGTTGCTGATTGATGAACGTTTTTGAACTGTTTAGTCTTAAGGGCAAGACCGCCGTGGTAACCGGGGGTTCTATTGGTCTGGGGGCCCAGATGTGTATGGCGCTGGCTGAAGCCGGCGCTAATGTAGTGGTGGCTGCCCGCAAGGTCAACCGCTGCATGGAATTATGCCAGGAATTGGAGAAGCTGGGGGTCAGAGCTCTGCCGGTCGGGTGCAACGTGGCGATCACTGACGATTGCCAAAACCTGATCGATGTTACCGTGAAGGAATTCGGTCAGGTGGACATATTGATAAACAATGCGGGGATAACCTGGGCGGCCGATTCCCTCAATTATCCGATGGACAAATGGAGCAAGGTTTTTGATGTCAATCTTACCGGACTGTTCGAACTTTCAGTAATGGCTGCCCGGGTGATGAAGGAAACCGGCGGCGGCAAGATCATTAATACCGCCTCCGTAGCGGCCTTCGCAGGCAGCGAACCGGAATTTCAGGATACCGTAGCCTATAATGCCAGCAAAGCAGCAGTAGTAACCCTTACCAAGGATCTAGCCATAAAATGGGCCCGCTACGGAATTTACGTGAATGCTATCGCGCCTGGCTATTTTCCTACTCACATGAGCAGCGGGTTGCTGGAAATGACTAAGGATATAGTCTTACCGAGAATACCCCTGCGCAGGTTCGGCAAAGAAGACGACATCAAAGGATTGACCCTGCTGCTGGCTTCTCCCGCCTCAGACTTCATTACCGGACAAACCTTCATCATCGACGGCGGAATGACCGCCGGTTAGTGAGCAAGCTGAACTGGATTTTGATCCACTCTGGCCCCGCCATAAGTTGGCCGCTGACGGCAAAACGCACCCGAACCATGCGAACTAGTCTGAAGTATTACTAAAAGCATAGAAAGGGGGAAATATAATGGGTACGGTAAAGATACTGGGTTTCACCGGAAGTCTGCGCCAAAAATCATACAACCGAGCTGCCCTGCGCGCCGCCGGGGAAGTGCTGCCGGAGGGAGCAAGCCTGGAAATCGCTGACCTGGCACCCATTCCATTTTTCAATGAAGACCTGGAGGCCGAAGGCACTCCTTCGGTGGTTATGGCGTTCAGAAACCAAGTAGCGGCGGCAGATGCGCTGCTTATAGCCACTCCTGAATACAACTACTCCATCCCGCCGGTACTTAAAAATGCTCTCGACTGGGCATCTCGGGGAAAGGATTCTCCCCTGAATGGCAAGCCCACCGCTCTAATGAGCGCATCAACCGGTATGTTCGGGGGAGCCCGGGCCCAGTATCATCTGCGGCAAGTCTGCGTGGTGCTCAATCTTCGACTCCTAAACCGCCCCGAGGTGTTTATCATGAGTGCCGCCGGCAAATTCGATCCGGAAGGAAATCTGACCGACGACTACAGCCGTAAGGCAATTGCCGCTCAATTACAGGCTCTCGTGGATTGGACGAAGTTATTAAAATCATAATATCCATAGACTATTAAAGAGGCTGCCCCGGAGTTTTTTCTCCGAGGCAGCCTCTTTTCATTGAATCGCCCAAATTCATCGTATTTCTTATTCTCAGAGGTTTGGCTTCGTTCCCAAACCAGCCCTCAGACAAGATTGTCCATCCAACTCGACAATACGCCCATATTCTCCGGCCAAGTCAGGAACAGTTTCTATGGGTTGGTTGATGTATTTCATGAATTCCTCTATGGTGTTGGTCAAAAGCTCCAGATTCAGACTGCATATCCTGCGCTGCGCTTCCCTGCGCTCATTAATAAGGCCTGCATGCTTGAGCACCTTCAGGTGCTGGGATATGCGCGGTTGGCTGATCTGCATTACTTCTTCCAGATCGCAGACACACAACTCCCTGGTTGCCAATAGCTTGATGATCTTCAACCGGGTGGGTTCTCCCAAAGCTTTGAACATTTCTTCAAACATGATCGTCTGCCCCCAATTTTAAGTTGGTCTAACCTCATTATAATATAATTATGCAATAATAGCCTGATTTCGATCGGGAACACCTGACCCAACAGCAGCAAAGACCTACTTGATATGGACCTGATGTAGTTGGTTTCAAACGATGAACTGCTTTAACTACCATAGGTTGTCGCAGCCGGCAACTCCTGCCAGGATATCAGCAGGCAGACAACCGTGAGTTGCAGCTCCGATTTCGACCCCGATTATCATGTAAATCAACACCGAACTGAAATCTCCCCAAACTTTCCAAAAAGAGGCTAGCAACATGTCCGTGAAATCTCCAAGGATTTCCTCGTCTTGATCAAATCCTTATCCCTGGATCCGAAAGTTTTTTCCTTGGTCTAAACAACCCAATTTCTCTTTGCCATAAACGCTAGAAAATAAGGCAAATAGTTGTTTGCGTCAACCACTTGCCTTAATCATCCACGGTATATCAAGTTTTCATAGTCCCAAAAACCTTTAATCCATCTTGGTCTTTAGGTCTTCAATAATCTCGGTCACAGATTCTGTTGATATCGCCCCCGCCAAGCGTGGCGTTCCGTTGACCACCGTCAAGGGAAATGGGTAACCAGCGCTAATAACTCTTTGGATCTCCGGAAACTCCGTTAGTTTGTCACCGGTGTCAATATACTGGAAATCCAACAGCTGGCTGTCGTATTTATCCAACAGGGTCTTCTTCATATTTTCGTATTCGGCTGTGAAATCAATTGGCGAACCCTCCGGGCCGCAACTCGAGGATCCTCAAGAGCATCCTGCGGAATTGACCCCTCCATATACCTTGATCTCAATGGTCTTCATCGTTTCTACCTCCTAATATTCATTATTCCTATCGATAGGCGTTGCCGTTTATCCTGCCTCTCCTGATCACTCCAATTATCCATCCTATGGGGACCACAGCAGCACTATGCTTATCACCTCAGACAATTTTCCTAATTGTCGCAGGCATATCGTCCCTAACTTGTCACTCTTCCTACTTGAATATTAATATCAAATATCAATAGCATCAAGCCATTGCACCAGATCTTTGATATTTATCTGGCCCGCAGGCCCCCCAGAGCTGATCATTTTCATTGCTCCCCATTTCAGGACATCGTCCTATCTATTCCTTAACCGAGGGAGCCACCGAGCGAGCCCAGGGCACCGGCGCCCGGAGCTTTTCCAATTCTTCTATCAGCTTGTCAAAGTCGATCTGTTTATCTCGAGCAGCCTGCTCAAGAGTCATCAGGGGAGCGCTTCACCCCATGCAGCGAATATTGTAATCCATTAATAGGCTTATAGCACCCGGAGCCTGTTGAAGAATATCCTTCATGCGAGTATCTTTGGTAAACATCTAAACTCCCCCTTCCCTGCTAAACCACCATTGTGCGTCAGGTGAAAAGCATCCTAGCTTTATATCTTCATTATAACACCTGAATCTCCGCAATTTGATCACTTCTAAGACCGGGGATTTCACTGATGCATAAATATCGCTGAGGTGCAGCCTTAATCCGATTGGCATTACCGGGTCAATACTCCAGTAACCCCGGCATCCGCGTAAAGACCTGCAAGGCGCTGAATTTCCCAAATGCAGCACCAAATCGCCTGGGCGGCAGGGCCGCCTTGCCGGTTGGAACCGCAAGAGGCCGTTCCAAAAGGAACGACCTCTCTTTGTTTAATCGCATTTATTGCTTGGTGTTACCCCTGCATAGCGTCTATCCTCAGACAATGGGAATCGGATCAGCAGTTATTCACCCACCGGATAAAATCTCTCATGATATGGGCAGGAGCTTATTTCCGGCTCCCTATCCCTGGGTCTGTACCGTGACCACGCTGCCACCGGAATATTTTTCCCGCAGCTTCGGTTTTTCAATCTTGCCGGTCGGGTTGCGAGGTACATCATCAAAGATAATTTTCCGGGGCCGCTTGTACCGGGGCAGCGATGAGCAGAATTCCCTGATCTCTTCTTCCGAACAATTGCTTCCCGGCTTGAGTTCGATAATGGCGGCAGCGATTTCCCCCAGTCGCGGGTCGGGCACGCCAATCACGGCCACATCCTTGATCGCATCGTGCCGGTGCAGGAAATCCTCGATCTGGACCGGGTATAGGTTTTCACCGCCGCTGATAATCACGTCTTTCTTCCGGTCGACCAAATAGATGAAACCGTCCTCATCTATTCGAGCCATATCTCCGGTGAAGAGCCAGCCGTCTCTCAATGAGGCGGCGGTTGCTTCCGGATCATTGTAGTAGCATCTCATCAGGCCCGGACCCCTGACCGTAAGTTCACCCACCGATCCCTGGGGTACGAGATCACCTTGCTCGTCACGAACCACGGCCTCCCAATGGAAGCCTGGAATGCCAATAGCCCCCACCTTGTGGATGTTTTCCATCCCCAGATGAACGCAGCCCGGGCCAATCGACTCGCTTAACCCGTAATTGGTATCATACTGGTGGTCGGGAAAGACTCGCTTCCAGCGGTGAATCAGGCTGGGTGGAACCGGTTGAGCACCGATATGCATCAACCTCCATTGGTCCAAATGGTAATCCTCCAGCTTGACGTCCCCTCT
>CAZDND010000081.1:0-7863 GCA_964506825.1 uncultured Syntrophothermus sp. | reverse complement strand
TAAGATGAATCGCTAGCCCTGGAAGATATTTTAAGGAAATATGATTTCCCAGGGTGTACGCCATAGGATGGATT
Organism: uncultured Syntrophothermus sp.; assembly: GCA_964506825.1. Taxonomy (GTDB): domain Bacteria; phylum Bacillota; class Syntrophomonadia; order Syntrophomonadales; family DTU052; genus JAAYDA01. The sequence continues at coordinate 7,789 of CAZDND010000081.1, read as the reverse complement.
ACACGCGATACAAAAGAAGGAAAAAAGTCCTAATAAATAGAAGTAATCCGGTGAACTAATTAATAGTGCCAATAGTCAAACCTTTCAGCCAAAAATCTTAGTCAATCGAAACCATAATGTCTGATAGGTGAGTGAAATAGGGGAAAGGAGCCGATCAAGGTGGCACAGACCAAAGCCTGCCTAACCTGCGGTCAGGGGTTGGATTCTTCTGCCAAGGTGTGTCCGTTTTGCGGAGCCGGTGTTCCGATGGGAACATCTAAGAAACTGCTGATCGGGGCAGCCGTTGTGGTTGGCATGGCTCTTTTAACCTATTTCGGAACTGGCTATTATTGGAAGACAACCACTCCCTCGATGAGTTCAGGTCCAGGCGGCCCAGCGGAAATAACCAATAATGTCCAACCAGTGAAGCCCGGCAGTTACGATGCGGCTGCTATTAAGAATGGAACGGACAAGGCTGGGACCAACCTATCATGGTTAACTGGACAGCAGGAGATGCTGGTGGGTTATATGGGGGACCTGGATTTTGTGGTGCCGATAGCAAAAAAAGCGTTCATTGAAGTGTTGCAGGTAGTTTACCTATTCTTATGATTCACCTGACAGCTTAGGCTCAACAGGGGCAGATCCGGTTCACACCATGAAAGCAACAAACACAGAGAAACCCTGAGGTTTCCCAACCCAACTCGAAACTAGCCAAAATTAAGCATCATAAGGCGGGCATCCGATCAAGGGGTCCGCCTTTGTCATTGGGCCTTCGGCAGCCCGGGGCCTGAACTGGTATTAAGGAGTGACCTGCTTCCCTGTGCGAAGCCTCCACCCAGAAGCAATCTGGGCGAAATCACTAACAGCTGCGAGTCAATATTATAGACTTTGGGAACGAAGGCAACTATTGGCAGTCTGCCAGCATGTCAACATGATATAATAAACCAAGATGGAACTCACCATGAAGACAGGAATATTGTGGAGGGTTACTTACATCGCCCGCCATCAAGCAATAACCGCCGACAGAATTTTAACGTGATTAAATGATACCATAGGAATTCCCAGGTCCGACCTGGGCGGATGATCATTGTAGGAGGAGACCATGGGACCAACGATTTCTCACTCATCAATTGAAACCTTTATTCGGGAAAACCTGCCTGATATGCATACTGCCCGGATAGCTATCGAGGAAATAGAATTCGAGCAGCGATTTGAGATCCTGTGTTTCTACTGCGCCCGCTACAACAACAAGTGGACCTGTCCTCCCCGGATTCCCAAGGTTGACTATAAGAAAGTATTCGCCGAGTATGATAACGCTTTGCTGGTACACAACTCAATACAGATCAGGGATGACTACGAAAAAGCTCGCACAGATTCCACCGTAAGTCTGCATCGCGCCTTACTGGATGTCGAGAATTTTTTGTTTCAGAATGGAAATTCTCTGAGGATCTCCTTTATAGGCGGATCATGTAAACTCTGCAAGAATGACTGTGCCCCTGACAAGTGCAGAAATCCCTACCAAGCCAGGATACCCCTCGAGGCGACGGGCGTGAATGTTATACGGACCGCTGCAAAGTGTGGAATCGAGATCACCTTCCCGGCAGTCGATATGCTCAGCCGGGTGGGGCTGATATTATGGTAGATAATAGGAGGGCATGCCGATGACGTATATTTTTCTGGTAGCGGGTAAAGGAGTTAGACTTCGTCCGCTGACAATCAATTATCCCAAGACCCTTTATCGTTTGAACAAGGATCAGACGGTCATCCAGAGAATGGTGGAGTTGGTTAAAAAGCATGATCCAGAGGCTGAGATAGTAGTAGTAACCGGATTCCAGCACGACAAGATCGAAAAAAGCCTAAGTGGAGTGGAGTTTATTCTCAATCCATTTTACGATGTGACCAATTCCATAGCGTCATTATGGTTTGCCAAGGAGTATCTGGCTCGGGACCAGGTTACCATTATCAATGGCGACGTGGTTATGTCAGACGATTTGGTTAAAGAGGTTTTGTGCAGCCGGACCGAGGGAGCCCACGTACTGTTTGACAGTTCGATTAAGAAGGATGGCGACTACAATGTCAGCGTTGCCGGGGGAAGAGTAGTGGTGATGAGCAAGCAGCTGAAGGAATATGATGGAGAGTATGCGGGAGTTGTGAAGCTGGACCAGAAAGCCGCTGAAGAATTCTTGAGAGTGGTCAGCGAGATGCTGGACAACGGACAGTATGACCAGTGGTATGAAGATGCTTTGGTTCAAATGATCTTTACTGACAATTTTGTGGTGAATTACATCGATATTTGTGATTATGAATGGACCGAAGTGGACTCGGTACATGATTTGGTAAGAGCCAAAAAAATATCCCAGGATTAGAAGCAGGGATCTAATTCCCATTGGCTTGGAAAAATCCAATAAGCATAAGGATGATTATCGGCTTACAGTGCAATAATTATGGGATATTGTCGTACATATATAAGAGGTTCGTTTAAAAGCTCAGGTTCCTGGCGGTGATATGGTTGTTATCAAGGATATTTTCGAGCACCGGGCACCACATCAAGAATGGACAACGATGCGTACCAGGGCATCCCCAAAAATTTGGATCTCATGAAAACGAATTTTAATAGACAACGTAAAGGGGGAATTAAACTGCGGCTAAGAGGAACGGAATCCTTTAGAATGAGCAACGACGTATGGATAAGTATGGATAGGAGGTACCTTATGTTCGCGAAAAATAAACTGGTTTCAATAATGGCGATTATGGTTCTGGCAATGGCCCTGCTGGTGCCGGGACTGGTAGTGCCAGCCCAAGCTCTGGCGATTTCCGTATCAACTTCGACCCTGACAGCTACCGATGTTGCAGCAGATGGGGCGACCATGAATGCCAGACTGAGAACCGACACAGAGATAACGGTGGTGGAATATGGATTCTATTACGATGATTCCTCCAGTGTCACCGATGTTGATACCAAGGTCGTGGCCGGAAACAGGAACATAGGTAACAATGCTGAATTTTATGCCGCGGTGGACGGACTGGACAGCGGTACTGCATATTGGTACAAATCCTACGTAATCTATGAATACAACAATCAGCAGCAGACGGCCCTGGCTTCTTACGCCCGTAGTTTTACTACTGAAAGGGGCACTTCCATCGGAGGGGTGGAGGTCCTCACCGAGGCTGCTACTTACATAGGTGATAATACTGCCACGCTGAATGCTACCTTGGATTATCTGGCTGCGGATTATACCGTGACCGAATACGGGTTTTATTACGGCACTGTCAGGGCTGATGTTGAAGGCGCCAACAGCACCTACAAACGCGCGGGATACACCGGCCTGGATGAGAACGAAAGCTTTGATGTGGATTTGACCAGCCTTAGCGCCGGCAAAACCTACTACTTCATGGCTTATGTGGAGTTTGAGGATGACGCCAACGATGCCGACGTGGCCTATGGCAACGTGAAGTACTTCACCACCGATAGCGCATCCAGCGGCGGCAACGTGGAAGTGAGCACCGACGAGGCGGAGTCCATTGGCGATGACTATGCGACCCTGAATGGAACCCTCGAAACTCTGGATAATGACTTTACTGTTACCGAATATGGTTTTTATTATGGGACGGTAAGGGCCGATGTGGAGGACGCCGACAGCACCTACAAACGCGCGGGATATACGGGGCTGGACGAAGGGGATACCTTTGATGCTAAGGTTTCCAATTTGGACACCAATAAAACCTATTATTTTATGGCTTATGTAGAGTATGAAGATGACAGCAACAACACTGACACTGCCTACGGCAACATAGATTCTTTCAAGACCGTCGGTCAATCGGCGGATGTACCCGAGGTGACCACCGACGCCGCTACGGAAATCGATTCCAACTCAGCAGTGCTGAATGGGGAGCTCGATTCCTTCGGTGATGACAACGAAGTGACGGAATACGGTTTCTACTATGGAACTTCATCATCCCCGGGAACCAAGATCAAGGTAGGGGATGACAGCGACAACCTGGACGAAGGCGACAATTTTGACGTGAAGCTGACAGGTTTCAAAAACGCAACCAAATACTATTTTAAGGCCTATGCCAGGAACAGTTCGGGAATAGGGTATGGAACTGTGAGATCCTTCACCACCGGGGGATCAGCAAGTAAACCGAGCGTAACTACCAATACAGCAACGTTGGGAAGCGTTTTTGTGACCCTTAACGGTACTCTAACCGATGATGGAAATTCTAAGGTTGATTCTTATGGCTTCTATTACGGCCTGACCAGCACTCCGGGAACCAAAGTGGAGGTGGGGTCCAGCCTGAACGAGGGTGCATCCTTCAGCTATAAACTTACCAACTTGGTTGCGGGGACCAAATATTACGTGCAGGCTTACGCTGCCAATAATGCGGGAACATCCTACGGAAGTGTGCAGAGTTTCACCATGGGCACCAGCTCAGCCAGTTCGGTGTTTACCATCGATTCCACTTATTACAGTCTGCGCGGATCGAACCAGTGGATGGACGTGGCTCCGTATATCAAGAGCAGTCGCACTTACATGCCGATCCGCTATGTTGGTTATGCAATGGGTCTGACGGACTCCCAGATTATCTGGATTGCTCCCTATCGTATGGTGATACTGACCAACGGCTCGAATACGGTGGTATTGAACATTGGCAGCCGGACCATGTACAGCAACGGCCAGGCCATCAAAATGGATGTGGCTCCCGAAATAAGGCAAGACCGTACCTGTCTGCCCATCTCCTGGGTGGCATCAGCCTTCGGGAAATCGGCTCTGTGGGATGCTGCTGCCCGAACGGTAACGATTCGTTAACCTAATCTGGCAAGGGAGCCGACCCGCTAACGGGTCGGCTCCCTTTTTATAGATTCGCCAGGCTAATAAGGTTAATTTCCAAAGAATAGGCGATGATTTCAAACGATATTTGCAGAGTTGGCGGTCTGGAGCAAATCCAGCTTTACCAGTAACAAATGCTGGTCGATCAGGGTTTGGTTGATTGAAAAGATGAAAAACCCTCGATGATTGTGAATACGAGGTATTTTCGAATGATAGAAGGTGACGCCATGGAAGAAGCATACGATGCCATAATTCTGGGCGGAGGAATTAATGGATGTGCTATTGCCAGAAAGCTTACTCTTGACGGTCGAAAAGTATGTGTCTTGGAGAGAGAAACTGTGGGATGCGGAACCTCATCCAACAGTTCCAAACTCATCCATGGGGGGCTGAGATATCTGGAGACCGGCAAGATCGGTTTGGTAAGGGAATCGCTGAAAGACCGTAAAAGGCTGGGCAGCCTTTATCCGGACCTGATTAAGATGGTTCCGTTTTATATGCCAATCTTTAATGACAGCCTGCGGCCATGGTGGATGCTGCGTACCGGCCTGGCGGTCTATGACCTTTTGTCAGGTCAGTCCAGATATCGATGCCGAAAAGTTGCCAACCACGAATTCCTGGATAAATTCCCGGCAGTCAAAGGCGAAAATCTAAAGCGGGTCTACGTTTATTACGACGGCAAGACGAACGATTTGGAGCTGACCCGTAGGATTGCCACCGATGCCTATGATGCAGGTTGTGTATTCCGGGAACATTGCCGGGTGGAATCGGTGGAAGCCGACGGAATCGCCCGGGTAGTATATACTAATGCCGCGGGCAGGAACGAAATTGAAGCGCCGATATTGATCAATGCTGCCGGACCATGGATAGACGAGGTTAATGACAGCTATCACTTACCCCATAACTACGGAATCAGAAAAGTGAGCGGGATCCACATCGTTATTGACCGGGAACTGATTCCAGATTGCATGTTTTTACAGACCGCCAGTCAGCGGATATTTTTCATGATTCCCTGGGAAGAGGGAAAGACAATAATCGGCACTACGGAAAGAACAGAATACAGTGCCTGCGATGAGGTGACCGTGCAGGAGGAAGATGTAGACTATTTGCTGAACTGTGCCAACCATTATCTAAGGGAACCGATTACCCGGAGTGATATATGCGCTACTTTTCTGGGGATCAGGCCCTTGGCAGTCAGGAGTGTGGATGATGGGGATACCACTCGTATTAGCCGTGAATATCGCATAGAAGTGGTCAATCAAAGCCGGGTTAAGTTTATTCATGTTTACGGCGGCAAGCTGACCACCTGCTTGAGCATGGCCGAGAAGGTAGCTGCGAGGATATGAGCAGGATCTGGAATTGCGCCATGAAGGGGGAAATTGGTTTCGTTTCGGGAACCGTTTTTGAGGTATTCGAATGCAACACTCCAGTAGATCTTTGATTGTGAGGATAAGGTGGGGCGAAGATATGACGAAATTTTTTGCTGGACACCGGGGTTATAGCACGGTTCATCCAGAAAACACCATGTCAGCTTTCCAGGGGGCCGTTGAACAAGGCTTGACTGGCATCGAATTGGATGTAGTCCTTTCTTCAGATGGGGTACCTTTTGTGATGCACGATGACACCGTTGACCGCACAACCGACGGAAGCGGCTACTGCTATGAGCTGACTTGGGAGATGGTATCCGACATGACAGTTGACATTGGCTTGGGCAATGAGCGGGTACCCGCTTTTGAACAGGTGTTGGACTATTTCCAGGATAGTCCGGTATTTATTATTGTGGAAATCAAGGTAAACGATCACTATGTTGGTCTGGCCTCCAAGGTTGCCGATCTGATTGTTCAGAAGAACATGCAGCATCAATGCCAGGTAATCACCCATGACTTGGGGTACCTGGATACGGTAAAATCGGTTGATCCGCGGATTAAGACGGGTATATTGGGAATATCGGATCCAACCTACGCCATTGATTATGCCATTGCCAAAGGGCATAAATTTCTCAGCTGGTCGATTGCTGATCTAAGCCGGGAAAGGGTAGATGCTATCCATATGGCTGGGTTAGAAGTCAACACCTGGACTGCAAATACACTAGTCGGCATCCAAAGAATGATCGATCTGGGCGTTGAAAGCATTTCCGGCGATAATGCCGCGCTCCTCAGTTCAGCTGCCGCCAGCAACGGTATAGTACAGAGTATTCCAAACCGGTTTTGGTGATAGATGCAGCTGCCAATCAAACAAGGAAAGGGTTGGCTCCAGCGCCAAACTGCTTAAAAACATGGGGCTAATCTGGGTGGGGTGGTGCGGATTTATCTTACCGACGCCTCAGGACACGCCACGCAGAAACGCAAAAGATCATCCATGCCGCGCCTGCCGCGAATCCGGCTGCCACATCGCTGGGATAGTGCACTCCCAGATAAATCCGACTGATCCCAATCAGCATGACCAGAGCGGCCAGGCAAAAGTAAGCAAAGGCAGCATTTCGGTATCTAAGGCCGTTGACGGTAAGCAGATAAGCCAGCATACCGTAAAAAACCAGAGAAACCATTGCGTGGCCGCTGGGAAAGCTGTAACCGGGGGCCGACACCAGATTGCTGAAATCTGGACGGGCACGAAAAAAAGTTGATTTTAACAGCAACGTCAAACCATGAGAGCTGGGCAGAGCCAAAGACATCATGATACCGTCCAAATAGCGTTTTTTAAATACCACCAGCCAAAAGACCAATGGAATCGTTATGCCTGCCAAAATATGGAATGACCCCATATCGGTAATTATTTTCATCCATCGGGTTATTACTGGGCTGCGGTAAGCTAAGATGATTTTGGTGATTTCCTGATCAAAAGGCCCCAGTTCCTGGTTGGTTAAAAGCAGACCCAGATAGGCGAAAAGCAATCCAAAAAAAGCGGCGGCTGCCCAGCTGGCCTTCGGGAACGGAGGTTGGTTTAGACCATCTGTTTGTATCTTGCTTGGATTTGTTTTTTTACCC
>CAZDND010000080.1:0-7923 GCA_964506825.1 uncultured Syntrophothermus sp. | reverse complement strand
ACCACATGAGGGATCCCCCGGGAAACCATCCACTCCTGGAGAGTGGTGACCGGTTTGGTCCCGGTGGCGACCACTACATGATCTATAGGGGAGATGGTCTGCTGGCTGTCGCCGGACTGCAGGGTTACGGAACCGGGCTGGATCGATTTGACCTGGGTACCCAATACCAGATTGTAGCCGGCCTTTTTGAATCGATTGTGCAGCATATACCCGTGGGAAGCTGCCTTGGGTACCGGAGATTTGGGACGTTCCTCTACCAGGGTCAGGTCCTGGATGCCTTTATCCCTTAGGAAGTCGGCTGCTTCCATGCCGACCAGACCCCCGCCAATTACCAGGACGCTGCCGCTGATGGATGCCTGGCCGTTGAGCACCTGACTGGCTAAATGAACTTGGGGCAGGTCAATGCCTGGAATGGCGGGCAGGGACTCTTCGGCCCCGGTAGCCATGATGACCATGTCCGGAGTGCCGGCGGCGATCATCTCCGTGGTAATTTCAGTATTAAGCTGGAATTCCACTCCTGCTCTGACCGCTTTGCCGGTTAGGGTGGTGATCCAATCGCCGTAAGCCTTTTTAAAGGGGGCCAGAGCTGCCAGTTTTACCTGACCGCCGATTTCACCGTTCTTTTCGAAAAGGGTGACCTGGTGACCCAGCCGGGCGGCTTCATGGGCCGCCGTCAAGCCGGCGGGTCCGGCTCCCACTACCCAAACCTTACGGGGTTCCTTAGCTTTTTCGGTGGGATAGATTAATTCCTGTCCGGTTTCGGGGTTGATGGCGCAGCGGATACTCTTGACCTCGAACATTTCGCGTTCGATGCAACCCTGGTTGCAAGCCAGGCAGATCAGAGTCTGCTCGGATTTGCCCGCGATAGCATTTTTTAGGAAATCGGGATCAGCTAGATGCTGACGTCCAAAAGCGATTAAATCAGCGTCGCCCCGGGCGATATATTCATCGGCTTCGAAGGGATCGACAAAACGCCCCACCCCGATTATGGGAACATCGACTACGTCCTTGATCATGCGGACCAAGGGCATGTTGAATCCTGGCGGATACTCTATGGGAGCGCTGGTCATGCCTGCCGGGCTCCCATGGGTTCCCAGAGATACATGAAGCACATCTGATCCGGCTTCGACAAACATGGGAGCAATGGCCTGCATCTCGGCAGCTGTGAAGCCGTCCTTAACGAACTCATCGACTGATATCCGGAGGGAGATGGGGAAATCAGGCCCGACATCCTTGCGCACCTGCCGGATAACCTCGACCACAAAACGTGCCCGGTGGGCCAAATCCCCTCCATACTGGTCCTGGCGCTGATTGGAATGGGAGGATAAGAACTGGTGTAGCAAATAACCGTGAGCACCGTGAAGCTCGAGAGCATCATAGCCGGCTGCTTGCAGACGAACCGCGGCTTGGCCAAAGGCAGCAATGATTTCCTGGATTTCATCCAGGGTCATTTCCCGGGGAGGTCTTCCGTAGATCCGGCTGGGCACTGCCGACGGAGCTATGGCGTCTCCGGTCCGAAGCAGATCGAAGCTTTCCCGGCCGCAATGGTGCAGCTGGGCGGCTATCTTGCTGCCAGCGGCATGGGCCAGGTCGGCCAGCTTCTTGAGACCCGGTATGTATTTGTCGTCATAAGCGGCTAATTGGCTGGCCACCGAGGATCCGCTGGGGTGGACAGAGGTGATTTCATTTATCACCAGGCCGGCTCCGCTGGAGAAGCGCCGGGCATAATAGGCCAGCAGGGCGTCGCCCACTGAACCATCCGCATTAGTTAGCAGGGTACCCAGCGGGGGCAGGACCACCCGGTTGGGAATGACCATCTTGTTGATGGTGATGGGCTGAAGAAGATGTTCCAAAGTCTGCATAATTAATCCCCCTTTAATTTCGGTTATGTGGTTTCCCGGTGATCCTGATCAGGGACCATCATCCGATCCAGTACCTGAAGAAAAGTGGCAAACTCCTGTTCCTCAAACTGATCACGGATGTGGGTATCAAGTTTTTCGCCCAGCTCCTTGACGATCGGTCCAACCTGCTTCCCGTTTTCGGTTAGAAAGAGCAGTATCGATCGGCGGTCATCAGGGTCAGCTCTTCTGGTAAGGAACCCAGCCCGTTCCATGCGATCAATGATTCCCGACAAGGTAGCCCCCTCAATAGAAAGGGCAGTGGCAAGGTCCTTGAACTTCATGCCATCGTGGCTGTTCAGGATATTCATGGTGAAGAACTGTACCGGAGTGAGCCCGTAGGATAGCAAATTGGTTTCATAGTAGCGCTGTACGCTGCGGTAAACCTTGCCGAATTTGAAACAAAGATAATCTGAAGAAGGGTTCGCTTCATCCAAACAACATCACATCCTCCAAAATTGAGTAGCAAGCTAACAATAGCCTGCTAATATAATAGGTAAAAAACCGAGGTTTGTAAATAAACATATTCATTTTGGCGGGTCCTAAGTGATTGCGAGCCTTACAAAAGGATTTAAGGATGCGGAAGGGAATTGATATTTAATGATCCTGAGTATATCATGATTTTGGGCGGCCTGGCATGGCCGTCCGGTTAGGCGGGGATGAAGAATATGAAGCAAATATCCGACAAGGTATGGATGGTTGATCCGCCATCCCGCAATTTTCCCTTCAGCACCAGCATATTTATCCGGGATGATGTTCGAGGACTGATAGATTCCTCTACCAGCCTGGAGGACCGGGAGTATCTGATGAAACAGGACATCCAGGTCCTGCTGGGCAGCCACGGGCATGTGGACCACGCCCTAAACAACAGTGCATATCCTGGGGCCAGCCTGCTCATGAATCCCAGGGATCATGGCTACGTGGCTTCCCGGGAATCCTTCCTGCGCATGTTGGGCAGCGAACTGGTCGGGCCTCACCATTTCCAAGGCATGAAAATCGACCGCATGGACTATAAATTCCGACCAGCTGATGGAAGCCTGGAAAATGCCCAGAAAATAAGCTTTGGCAGGACGGAAGTGGAAGTCCTTTACTTGCCGGGACATACCCCGGGTCATACCGGATATATTTTCCCCCGGGAGGGTTTTATATTTACCGCCGATATTGACCTGGAACCCTTCGGGCCCTGGTACGGTAACCTGTGGTCCAGCGTTGACGATTTCCTGGAGTCAATAGAGTTGATCCGCCGCCTCAAGCCGGATATGCTTATCACCGGGCATGGTCCAGAACCGATAACTGAGGGAATCGATGCCCGGTTGGACCGATTCAGGGATGTCATTTTCCAGCGCGAGCAGGAAATCGTTCGGCTGATCGGACGGGGGAAGAACACTCTCCAGGAATTGACCGCCGAGGGACCTGTGTTTAAAGGGCATCCCAAGAGCATAATTCTGTTCGAGTGGATGATGATCCGCCACCACCTGGAGAGACTGGTCCGGTTGGGCAGGGTCACAAGTGAAAAAGACCGCTTCTATCTGGTCAGCGGTGTCCGGGCATCCAACCTGAATCTGGGGTAGGAAAAGGGGGATTCAAAGGTGGAATCCCCCTTGTGCTGCTGCCCTTCGGGCGATGAGCAGGCTAAGTTATTTCCCTTTTTTAGGGCGTACTCTTTCCAGGAAATCAGGCTGTTCGTAGGCCGGATTAGGATAGGTATAGAAACCTTTGCCGGTTTTGCGACCCAGTTCCCCGGCATCCACCTTGGCTTGCAGGAAGTCCACGATCTCCTGGCCGTAAGGAAGATTGGGGTCTGAAGCCAGGGCTTCCTTGGTGACGGCCAGGTTGGTGTCGATGCCAATGTTGTCCATAATGGCAAAAGGGCCAAAGGGCGCGTTCATGATAACCATCCAGCAGCGATCGATATCCTCGACACTGGCTACGTTGTTCACAGCCAGGCGCTGAGCGGATCCCTGGAGAGTGGTAAACATCTCGTTGAAGACATAGCGGGCCCATTCCTTTTCAATCAGGATGGGTATCAATCCTACCCGTTTGGAATGTTCCATCATGATCTGAGTTATCCCGGGATCGGTGCCGGCATGGGGCATCACATCCACGATATTGGCAATAAAAACCGGCAGGTTGAAATGCCAGGCCAGAAAGCGTTCCGGATGGCCCGAAGCCTCCGCGAAGAGCGAGGGCAGCAGGGTCGAGGTATTGGTGGTCAATATGGCATCTGCCGGCAGGTATTGGCTGAAATCGCCCCAGACCTTCTTCTTGAGGTTGACGCTTTCGGGGACCGACTCGCTGACCAGATTAACGTCCTTGGCGGCCTCCTCCATATTGGTGGTGGTACTGATTCTGGACATGGCACCAGCTGCGGTTTCTTCGCTTATATAGCCGCCCTTCACAAAGCCGGCAGCTATCTTGCCCATGTGGGTCACTGCTATTTCCAGGACCTCCGGCTTGATGTCATAAAATACCACTTCACATCCAAAAAGGGCATTTTGCAGCCCGATGTGTCTTCCCATAGTACCCGAACCGATAATCAGGACTTTTTTGATATCGCTTGCTTGCATATCATACCTCCATAATTTCGCGCCTGCGTACTTATCCTTAATCTAAGGATAGTATTTAAATGGGGCGATTTCAAGTCGCGTCCCGCCGGATACTACACCTGGATGCTGGAGAACAGGAAAAAAAGCAGCAGCCCCACCTGAAGCAGGAGAATTACCGGGAGTCCCCAGGTGAACTTGACCTGCTGAGTCTTGTGCCGCAAGAGGTACATGGCCAGCAAACCCCCTAAGGATCCTCCCATAAGAGCTGCCAGCAAAAGATTCCTTTCGGATATGCGGCGCCGTTTCAAGCGGGCAGCTCGTTTATCCCAGAAAAAAAGCAGGAAGGTCAAAGCGTTGACGACTACTTGGTAGACTACAAAGAATTGGAAATCCATCAACTCATACATTAATCGGCGGCATTCCCTTCTTGGTTGGATTTGACATGAGGATGATCTGGTTCCGTCCAATGTTAATTTACAGCTTAATCCACACCGGTGCAACTCGCTTGATGAGGAGACCCCCTCCGCAACCCCTGCCGGGCATTATTACCAGGGGAAGGCTGTTGAGAGTGAGCTTGTAAGGCAGGGGGCTGAAACCGACTTTAGATGCGACGGGCAGGACTCGGGATGCAGGAATCCAACCAATAGCAGTCGAAATAAAAGCTAGACAGGCGGTTATCGGTAGTGGGCTTGTACCCAGGAAGATGGGGGATGACCTATTGAGCATGGAAATGCTGAATATTAACTCGAGCCACAATATTAATATTGAGATCATTCATTCGGTCTTCAGCCGCTCAGGACCTCTCTTCAATCCCGGGCGTTTGCCATCAGTCTATCTGGTTGACCGTGAGCTCATGGATGCCATTTTTCCACCCGAGATCGTGGTCCTCCTGGACCGGGTTCGGGTTCGACAGATGATGGCTTCATTCGATAGAGAATTTCGGGATTCCTCGGTGATAACAACTATTGAGTCCGACAAGAGAGCATCATCGGGGGCAGTGCATGTAGAAAACGGTGGAGCGGACCACAACCTGTCCAACGAGGGCGAAGCTATTGTTGGGATCCAGGAGGCTGCTGCCCAGGCGGACATCTTTTGGGAACGCATGGCGGATTGTGTCCAGGGACCTGTCGCCCAGACCTTCCGCGGCAATTTTTCTTACCAGATAGGTCCCCAGGATGCCGAAGAAATCAGGCGCCACATGAAAATCAGGATCCCTTTCAGCGCTTATCTCGGGGAAGAACGGGGGGCAGACCCGGTCGACATCTCGGGAGTCCTGAGCTTGGGGGATCTGCATCTCTTCATGAAAACCTACGGTCGGTTGGGATATGTTACCGGAGATCCTGCTTATGCCAAGCTGAAAGGGATAATCGAACAGCATGAAGGGGCTGTGCCCCACGAGGATGCGATATTCATCTGCATGGATCGGATCGTGGGGGCCGCTCAGAAGATCAAGGATCTATGGTCTTTTCGGCAGGTAAACCTGGATCAGCTGGTGGAGATAATATTTTCTGCTTACCTTATGCAGCAGTTGGCCCGGGCTCACAACAGGAACGAATCGGATCGTTATTTCACCAGTTGGGGGCGGGTAATCGAGGAGAATCTCATCATAGCTTACTCCTTATCCTGCTTCGACGACGAACTCAGCCGGGAAGTAGTCAAGAGCCATATAGCCAGACAGCCCTTGGGGTACAGGGGATACGCCTTTTTCGAAAACCTGACCCAATATGAAATCAGCAAGCTTTTACGGGCCTGGAGCCAGAATAACGTAAGCAAAGCCTTAAAAATGGATCTGATTTGGAATATCTCCGGTCTGCCGTTGCCCTTGTTCGAAAAAGCCTCCTTTGGATTCAGAGGTTTTTTTGCCAGCCGACCCGAAAAATTTTGGAAGATATTGGCCACAGAGATAGTCTACACTGCCATAGGGGAATGAAGGCCGATTGCGTAGATCTTGTCCCCAGCCGTGGATAATAGGGTCTGAAGACAGAAGGGACTGACTTGAAGGCCGACTCAGTAATTTTGTTTGCCAGGTATTACTCCCCGGACTCCTCCGCGGGGGTTTTCCATGTCCCCCTTGAATCGGGGGATGAGGTGGATGTGCAGGTGCATTATGGTTTGCCCGGCTTCGGCGCCGCAGTTCACTCCGATGTTGAATCCGTCAGGCTGGAGCTCTTTGATAAGCAGTGCCCGGCACTGCTCCAGAAGTTCTTGGAGGGCCAGTCGTTCAGCGGGGGTGCTGTCGAAAAAATCGGCAACGTGCCTGCGGGTGATTATGAGCAGGTGACCGGGTGATACCGGGAACTTGTCATATCTTGCCCAAGCCAGATGGTTTTCCAGGAGGATTTCATGGGGACGGCAGAAAACACAATCAATCATGTCAGCAATGGTCCGGACGCCCAGGCATAAGCTTCGGGTGTGCGGATTTTCTCCTTTATGATGAGTTGGTCACAGTATAACCTCAAGACCGGACTTGGATGCATGACTCCGCATTGCCGGAGGCGGCATTGTTGGACCAAGGTGACCAGGTCAAACCGATTTGTGCCGGGCTGAAAACCGGCCCTGCAGGTCATCCAGCAGGGTGTATGCAACCGGGATCACCACCAGGGTCAACAAAGTCGACAACAGTAAACCCCCGATCAATGCGACCGCCATGCCGGACCGCATTTCGCTGCCAGCAGAGACAGCCAGGGCAGTGGGCAGCATACCGGCGATCATGGTCATGCTGGTCATCAGGATGGGCCGAAGCCGTGTGGTCCCCGCTCTGACCAGTGCTTCCCGCAGTGGAAGATGCTCCCGTTCCATGATGGTATGGGTATAATCGATCAGCAGGGTGCTGTTTTTGGCCACCAAACCATCCAGCATGATTAGTCCGATGAAGGAAAGGATGTTGAGGGTATTGCCAGTCACCGCCAGAGCCAGCAACGCACCAACCATACCAAGAGGCAAAGAAAGCATACGGATGACCGGGACCAGGAAAGAGTCATAAAGCATTACTAAAATGGCATAGACCAGCAGGATGGAGATGATAAGGGCAGTGACCAGTTCTGCAAAACTGTCTTCCAACTCCTGGGTCTCGCCCATATAGGAAATCGTAAAACCCGGAGGCAGGGCCAATGCATCGATTTCCTGTCGAATGTCCTTCGTTACCTCTCCCAGTGGACGGCCGGTTACATTAGCCTGGACGGTGATCAGCCTTTGCTGGTTCAGCCGCTGGATCTCCGTCGGTCCCTGGTTGATTTCGATGGTGGCTAACTGATTGAGACGGACGAGCTGTCCCTGCTGATTCATTATACCAAGATTGGCAATCTCATCCTTATACATCTGCCGTGCTCCCGCCAAGGCAACCCGTACGTCCGTTTCCTGACCGGACTGCCTCCATATAGTGGCTACTTCACCGGTGATGGCTCTCCTAAGAGCAACGGCAACTTCCTTGACCGACAAGCCGTAGTAATCCAGGGATGCCCGATCGATTTTGGCCTGGA
>CAZDND010000079.1:0-7931 GCA_964506825.1 uncultured Syntrophothermus sp. | reverse complement strand
TGGCCTTTATCTGCTCCATTATGCCCAAATAGCTTAGCACCTGCTCTGCATACTTACCTGCGGGCACGGTAGACGGCTCCCCCAAAGCGATCTTCTTGATGGAGGGACTGGTCACAATAGAAAAGCTGTCCTGGGTGGTCATTTTGGAATCTTTGGGGACTATCAGCACCAGCTTGTTCCCCAGCAGGTTCACTATTGAACTTTTGACCAGTAGATCCTTGTTTTTCAAGTTGTCCATATTAACCGTCGACGCCGAAACAAACAGATCAACATCTGCGCCTTGTTCGATCTGCTGCTGCAGGGCCCCAGATCCGCCAAAGTTTATGGTCAACTTTGTATAAGGCTTTTCCGCCTGGTATAGGGTCTTCACTTCAGCCAAGGCATCTTTTAAGCTGGCTGCGGCTGACACCGTCAGATCCACCTTGGTGATGATATTTGCCATCATAACACCATCTTTGGCGGCAGCAGTCACTCCATACCCCATGGCATTGGCTACGGATCTAACCGGGATATATACCCGGCCGCCTTTGATAACCGCTTGAGTGTCCATAACAATCGTTCCGTAAGCAGTCCGGATATTTGCAGAACCGACCTGGACCTTGATCTTACCGTCTATGGTGGCGGTTCTGGTGTTTCCATCCCAAACCACTTGGGCGCCGAGTTTTTCCGCAACAGCTCTGACAGGAACCTGCATCCGGTTGGCTGAATCGATAAAGGGTCTTCCATAAGACAACGACATGGAAATCGGGTTACCGTCAATGGTAACCCCTGGCACGGCAGCCGCTGATGCTGGCGCAACCAGCATCCCCAGTAAGAACACCAGCACTGAACTCCACGCGAACACCTTTTTGAACAGTTTCATGGCATCAATCCCCTTAATCATGTTATGTTATGTTTATTCTTGTAATATTATGTCTGCTGTGATCCAGGAAGTCAACCTCGTTGGTCAGGCAGTCTCACGATCGATTACCACTTTCCCCGCTCATATTACCGGATTATGGCTTTGGATCAGCGCCTGCCCATGGTCAACCGGGAAGCAGCCATCACCATTCCAACAAAACTTAACACTACATAACAACAGTGACAGCCAACCTAAATACAAACGAATATGGTAAAATCGATATTAATTTCAAGTGCTTTTATGAGGTGATTACATGCAGGATAACCCAGGTTATTCTTTGACCCCCGAAGAAGTTGCCCGGCAATTGCAGATCAAGAAGAATACGGTGTATGAATTGGTCAAAAGGGGCACCTTACCAGCTTATCGAATTGGCAGGAAACTCCGGTTCGACCAGCGGGATGTGGACATGTTCAAACAAAAGGGCAAATCCGTCGAATTTTCTCTTCCTGTGGATCCCAGCCGGCAAGCTCCCAACCAGATTGAACCGCCATTATCCATAGAACACCGGCAGGAGCTGATAATCTGCGGGCAGGATATCATCCTGGATATCCTGGCCCGTCACCTGGAACGTCATACCGGTGGCCAAAAAGTATGGCGTAATAATGCCAGCAGCTTCGACGGACTGATAGCCCTGTACCACAATCAGGCCAATATGGCTGCCGTCCACCTTTGGGACGCAGAATCGGGAACCTATAATATCGCCCATGTGCGGCGCCTGCTGCCAGGGATTCCATCCCTATTGATCAACCTGGCCATACGCATGCAGGGCTTCTACGTGCAAACCGGCAACCCCAAAAGCATCCTGGAATGGCATGATCTGATCCGCCCTGGAGTACGCTTCATCAACCGGGAGAAAGGGAGCGGCACCCGAATTTTGCTGGACGAAAAATTCCACAGCCTAGGGCTCAACCGCCTCATGATTCAGGGGTATGAGTTGGAAGAATTCAGCCACCTGGCGGTGGCCAGCAAAGTGGCCCGCGGAGAAGCCGATGTCACCCTGGGGAACCAAAAGGCAGCCATGCAGGTGCGGGGGATCGAATTTGTCCCGCTAATATCCGAACGATATGATTTGGTCATGAAGAGAGAGGACGCCCATACTGTCTGGTACCGGGCGGTAATTAATATAATCAACTCCGCAGCCTTTTTGGATGAAATCAAGGGACTGGGCGATTACGATCTGAGTCAAACCGGCCAGATGACCGAGTTGTAGTCCTACCCCCCAACGCAAACAAGGGGACGGTTCTCTTGTTTGCGAACCCTCCCGACCTCAATCTCTTTATTCAGGTTATGATGAGTTCCTAATTTACTTTTGAATTCATCAATCGTATATCTCCGACCGTTCCCGTTTCCGCTATCCTCCTGCTAAATCACCTGAAACCAAAGTCCGTCCTCTAACCACCCACCCCCGACCTACTGCCTGAACCAATCCCATCCGGCTCTTCGGGTCGAAGATGCTTGGTTGGTCATGCCGCCCGAGGTCCGCTCATTGCATCCATTACTTTGGATTAATCTTTCCGACAGAAAAAAGGTTATGACGAAAATCCTCACAAGATCTTTTCATTTTCCACCTATTACTGATTTACTTTCTACGCGGAATGATGAATGGAACTCTTTGCTTATATTCCACATAGGCAGTTCCAAACCTTAACTGAAGTTCTTTTTCCTCGACAAACCTGATATATATGAGCATTAACGCTGTCAGAAGCAACCATAACCCCAAGGAAGCTGGGGAGCCAGTATAGACCGCTACTCCCAAATAACAGCATATGGTGCCAAGGGCCATAGGGTTTCTGCATAGTGCAAAAGCTCCGGTCTGCAGCAATCTCTGGGTTGGCATCATCGGAGCCGGGGTTCCCCTGCCTTCCTCAAACACTGAAATAATAGACCAAACGGCAAAAACGGCACCGAACATAATCAGAAATATAGCCACGACCAGATTCAGGGGTTCAATCAACAAACTCGTCATATTATTTCTGAGTCCCCACTGGGCTATGCTCACGATGGAGTAAGGTATAATGATCACAAACAAAATTCCCATCGGGATCATAGCCATAAACCTATGTCTCTTGGTATATTCTTTCCTGGACCATTCATAAAACCGGTTTTTTTGCATAGATTCTCCCTTGCCTTTCTGGCTTTTCTTAGGCCTGTCTGGGATATCCTGGCCCAGTGATTGATGCAGCCCTCACCATCCACTAATCGGAAGCCTTATGGGTGGGATAATCCAAAGCGCCCGGGGTCAGTAGTGCTCTTTTCACCATGTTCCCCCCCGGCATGGATTACCCTGGTCCTGCAGTTACGATTGAAGGTCCTGATTATTTGCCCACCTTAATCCAGCTTACAAATCCTTATGGCTATTTATCTTAATTATTTACCTCCATCTGTCGAACTGCAATATCCTCAAACAGGATAGAACGCCTCCTTTAATGCCATTGACCTATATCCAGCATATCGGTGCTAAATATTAGAATGTTCGCGACCCTCTCCGACCAACTATGGTAGAATATAATAAGCAAATAATATCTGAACATTATGATTTATGCGGCGGCGCCAAGGGATCTGTTGCCTTAATCATCACCGACTCCAAAACCGACCAGCCCAGGCCGGTTTTTGGTTTAAGAGGACCAAAACTCCCCATCGGCGTCTGCGGAAACTGGCAGGAAAAGGGGATGAAACGGATGATTGCAGTGGTGAACCGGGATGAGTGTATTGGCTGCGGATTGTGTGAAGCCACCTGCCCGGAAGTTTTCGTGCTGGGTGATGATGACATAGCCAAAGTCATAGTAGAGGTCATTCCCAACGATTTGGAGGCCTGCGCTCAAGAAGCCAAGGAAGAATGTCCTTCGGAAGCCATAACCCTGGAGTGACTTGAACAGGGAACGGCTCTCCGGTTGCCAACACTATCCAGGATTCCAAAAATAATCAAAAAGGGGTGTCAATTATGAACGATTGGGATTTTGCCATCCAGATGGAGATTGACGGGGAAAAATACTACCGGCAGCAAGCGGAGCTTAATCGAGATAACAGCCTGTATGCGGTGTGCCTGATGCTGGCTGATGACGAGAAAGCCCATGCCCGGATCTTGACCGATAAACTAGCCACCGGCAAGTGCCAACTGATAGATTCGGACACCCTGGCCCAGGCTAAAAATATTTTTTCGGGCCTGGGGGATCTTCACAGCGACGTAAAAGCATATCTCAGCCAGCTGGATTTCTATCGCCTGGCCTTGGAGAAAGAACAACAGAGTATTGACCTCTATTCCAGGTATTCTGATCTGGCTAAGGCCCCCCTGGAAAAGGAACTATTCGATTTCCTGGTCAAGCAGGAAAAGCATCACTATGAAGTCCTGGATGAACTGGTGACTCTGCTGGCTCATGCCGAAGAATGGGTCGAAAATGCTGAATTCGGGCGGCGCAAGGAATACTGATCCAAGCCGCATTTCATGATGGAACGAGGTGATTGGTGAGTGGACAAGAATCTGCAAGCGGAGTGTGTATGCGAAATGTGCCCTTCATACGTAGACTGTGGTGAATTTCTGGGCTATTGTCTCCCGGAGGTTGGTCCCAGCAAATGCATCACCTCCGAGGTAGGGTGTATCTGTCCGGGTTGCCCGGTCTACGAAAAGATGGGATTCGACAAGGATTACTACTGTATACCATAGATGCTGGTCAAATGCCAGTGGAGGAGGTGAGACTGTGGAGTTTCATCGTGAAACAGATGTCTTGGTTGTAGGCAGCGGAGCAGCTGCCTTTTCAGCCGCGATCACCGCCAAGATTAAGGGCGCAGACGTGATCATGCTGGAAAAAGCGCCACTCATTGGAGGTACCACGCTCCGTTCGGGAGGTGGTTTCTGGATTCCGAATAACCGCTTTCAGCGGGAACAGGGAACCAAGGATCTCAAGCAGAATGCCCTCCGTTACATGGCGCGCTATTCCTTTCCCCATCTGTATAATTCTTCGGCCCCTGGTTTGGGTTTGCCGGTAAACGAATATGCGCTGATCGAAACTTATTATGACCGGGCGTCGGAAATGGTTGACTTTCTGGAAAATTCCGGAGCATTGCAGACTATCCAGGAGATCAACTGGACCGGCCGTCCCCAGGTAGACTATATGGATCATCTCCCAGAAAATAACAGTATTCGTGGGCGAGTCCTGTATCCCCGGAACCCGGAAGGCAAGCAGTCCTATGGAGGAGAACTGATCCGTCAGCTGAAATCATGGGCTTCTTCCCATGACATCACTATGCTGACCAAGCACCGAGCAGTGCGGATCTTGAGCAACCGCCAGAGAGAAACCATCGGGCTGGAGGTCCTGGCTGAAGACCAGAAAACCCTGAGTATAAGAGCCCGCCAGGCTGTGGTCTTTGGCAGCGGCGGCTACACTCATAACCCCGAGCTGATGCTCCATTTCCAGCGGGGGCCTCATTTCGGCGGTTGTGCTGTCCCTACCAACACCGGAGATCTAATTAATATGGCTGCAGCAGTGGGCATCAAATTGGGCAACATGGCGGGTGCTTTCAGAGCTGAGATTATCCTGGAAAAGGCTCTCAGTAATCCAGTTGGAGTGCATAATATTTTCTACGTTCCTGGTGATAGCGTCCTGGAGGTCAACCGTTACGGACTCAGAATTATGGATGAAAAGCGGAATTATAATGACCGGGCCATGACCCATTTTGTCTGGGATCCTCAGCGGGCCGAATGGACCAACATGCTGGTCTTCATGATTTTTGACCAGCGAACCGCTGTCCTGTGGCAGGGATTTCCTCCCTATCCGGTTCAGGGTACCGCGGCGGATCACATTATTGCCGCCGACGACTGGAACGGACTTACCGCAGCCATATCTGAACGGCTCAAGAACCTGAGTGCTCACACCGGTGCTTTTGCCCTGGCGCCGGAATTCGAAAAAAACCTGCCAGCAACTGTGGCCCGCTTTAATGAATTTGCCCGCTCAGGCCAAGACCTGGATTTCCATCGGGGAGAATACGCTTACGACCGGGAGTGGACTACCTTCCCGCCGACAGTCCCCAACACCGAATGGCCGCCAGCGGAGAGCCCCAACTACACCATGTACCCGCTCAGCGGCGAAGGCCCCTATTACGCCATCATCCTGGGGGCTGGAACCCTGGACACCAATGGAGGCCCGGTCATCAACTCCCGTTCCCAGATAGTTGGGGTGGATGATCTGCCTATCCCCGGGCTTTACGGCGCGGGGAACTGTATTGCTTCTCCAACTGCCAATGCATACTGGGGTGCAGGCAGCACCATCGGTCCGGCGATGACCTTCGGGTATATTGCCGGATTGAATGCGGCGGCGGAACCAGTTAAAGCCAAGGAATAATCGCAGACAGCCCAGATTAGTTTTCTGCCTGAGTCGCTGAAAGTATGCCGGTAGCGAACATGGACAGGAGTGAAGTAATATGCTGGAAATGAAAAATGTCAGCGTCTCCCTGGAGGGAGACCTTGGCAAGGTTCAGGTTCTGAAAGAAATCGATTTGGTTCTGGAAAACAAGAAGATCTATGTTATGACCGGCCCGAACGGCGGCGGCAAATCCTCTATCGCCAAAGCAATCATGGGCATTTATCCTACTTCCGGCGGTCAGATCCTTCTGGACGGGACGGACATCACCCATATGGAGATCCCAGAAAGATCCGCCCTCGGCATCGGCTATGCTTTCCAACAACCGCCGCGTTTCAAGGGGATCAAGGTCAGGGAGCTCCTGCGTTTGGCTGCTGGTCCTGATAATCCAGTGAATCCCTGTGATCTGCTGTTCGATGTCGGCTTATGCGCCCAGGACTATTTGGACCGGGAAATCAATGCCAGTTTTTCCGGAGGTGAATTGAAACGGGTCGAAATCGCCAGCATTCTGGCCAGAAATCTTAAAGTAGCCATGTTTGACGAACCCGAGGCGGGCATCGACTTATGGAGCTTTCA
This sequence comes from uncultured Syntrophothermus sp., assembly GCA_964506825.1. Classification (GTDB taxonomy): domain Bacteria; phylum Bacillota; class Syntrophomonadia; order Syntrophomonadales; family DTU052; genus JAAYDA01. The sequence goes on along the minus strand of CAZDND010000079.1, from coordinate 1,100 downwards.
GAAGCTGACCGAGTCTTTCATCAATATGAATGAAAAATACGATACCACCATCGTACTGATATCCCACCAGGAGCGGATCCTCAAGCTGGCCGACGAAGTGATCCTGGTAGCTGGCGGAAGGATCAGCGAGATCACCAGTCAGGAAAAATTTCTGGGGGACATCGAACGTTTGGATGCGGACTGTCGTTGCCGAAAAAACTGCAGCAGAGGGGGGCGGGCCATTGCTGAATGCACTTGATCGCAAGCTATTGGAGGAGGTCGCCGATCTGCATGAGATCCCCCAGGGAGCCTACAATATCCGCAAGAATGGCCAGGGCATAGAACGCAATACGACCGCCAATATAGATATTATTACCAAACCCGACAAACCCGGCATCGATGTCACAATCAAACCCGGTACCAAAGGAGAAAGCGTTCATATCCCGGTGATTCTCTCCAAGGACATGGACGATCTGGTATACAACACCTTCGAAATTGGGGCGGATGCCGATGTGTTGATCGTAGCCGGCTGCGGAATCCATAATGACAGCCAGAAGAAATCCCAGCACGATGGAATCCACGAATTTTTTGTTCGCCGAGGCGCCCGAATGAAGTATGTAGAAAAACACTACGGTGAAGGAGATGGTACCGGCGAACGGGTCCTCAATCCCAAGACTGTTATTGAGGTTGAAGAGAACGGTTTTGCCGAATTGGAAATGATCCAAATCCGGGGGATAGACCGGACCATACGGGATACCGAAGTACGTTTGCATAAAAATGCCCGGCTGATCGTTTCGGAACGGTTGCTCACCTATCTGGAGCAGACGGCTGAGTCGAATATTACCGTGGAGCTGGTTGGAGAAGATGCCTCGGCCCAAGTGATATCACGTTCGGTGGCCCAAAACCAATCCAAACAGGTTTTTCATCTGAATATGCGGGGGTATGCCCGGTGCCGGGGTCACATCCAATGCGATTCGATCATCATGCATGAGGCTGAGGTTTCATCTATTCCTGAAATCAGCGCCTTTCATTCCGATGCCCAGCTAATCCACGAAGCCGCCATCGGCAAAATCGCCTCTGAACAGCTGACCAAACTGATGTGCCTGGGGCTTACGGAAAAG
>CAZDND010000078.1:0-7967 GCA_964506825.1 uncultured Syntrophothermus sp. | reverse complement strand
GGGTTATGGCCTGACGGATCCACCAGGTTGCGTAAGTGCTGAATTTAAAGCCCTTTTGGTAGTCGAACTTCTCGACCGCCTTCATTAAACCAAGGTTGCCTTCCTGGATCAAATCCAGAAACAGCATTCCTCGCCCAACATATCGTTTGGCGATACTGACTACCAATCGCAGATTGGCTTCCACCAACTTGCGCTTAGCCTCCTCATCCCCCTCATCTATGCGACGAGCCAAGTCGATTTCTTCGGCGGCGCTTAGAAGCGCGACCCGGCCAATCTCCTTTAGGTACATACGCACAGGATCGTCTACTTCAACCCCCTCAGGAACTGCTACAGCCGCTTCAGGGGTTTCATTTTCCACGCCTTCTTCTGGATCCTCGATTTCTTCAAAAGCCTCGTTGACTACCCGAACACCCTGAGCTTGAAGTGAATCGTATATCTCTTCTATCTTATCGGGATCCAGGCTGAAATGCTGCAGATCGTCCATCACCTCCTCAAAGGTGAGGCTGCCTTTCTTCTTTCCCTTTTCAGCCAAAGCATGAATGGCCTCATCCAGTTTTTTCTCGGGTTTCATTGGGTTCCTCCTTCTCGGCCCTTGCAAGTCATGTTACCCAGCCTGACTATGGTCTCCAAAACGGATAAAAAATCACCGTCGGTCTCAACTGCTTTCATCTGTGCTTTAAACTGCTGCCATTGCAGGCGCTCCTGTCCCGCTGCTTGATGCCTGAGAAAGTCATCAATTTCGAATTCAGTAAGAGGAGTCTCCTCCTCAAGAATGCTGATTCGCGCCCACAAACTGGTCATCTCTTCGTCTTCGAATATTGAATCTTCAAGTAGTGATCTAATATCCTCGAGCCCATTTGAGCTCCTGATCTCATTCACAACTCCAGCCAGGTTCCTAATCAAAGGGTCAGAAAAGAAACTGAGCCCGACCAGGGATTTCACTTTCTCGAAAAGTTTGGAGTCGGCCGTCATTCTTGCCAGGAGTTGTTGCTCCATACGGCCATCGGCCTGCTTTTTATCTTGGTTTCGGCTGCTGATTTGATTCAGACTTTTGTTCCTTATGCTGCTGGATGCATTGTTACCCTTTTTCCACACTCTGAACTCACGAATAACGTCCCCTTCGGGAAGGCTCAAGCGGTGGGCCAGATAATTCAATTGCTTCTCCTGCGCCAGTAAACTCCTGATGCGATCAACATCAGAAAATACGTTCCTGAGAATTTCTACTTTACCATCCAAACTCATGGAACGCTCCGAATTCATGTAGCTGTTTATTTTGAATTCAGATACAGTACATTTATTATTCTGTATGAATTTCAGAAATTCCTCTTTTCCTTGTTCGCGTACTAATTCGTCAGGATCAACGCCCGCAGGTATAGGCACTACCAGGGATTCCATGCCCTCATCCCTCAATACCGACAAAGCCTTTAAGGTTTCCCGCTGCCCTGCCTCATCTCCGTCATACATGACCATCACCTTTTCGGTTACCCGCTTGATCAACTTAGCCTGTTCCCTGGTCAATGCTGTTCCCAGAGTAGCCACAACATTCTCAATACCATACTGCTGAAGCGAGAGACAATCCATATAACCTTCTACCAGGATGACTTCCGAAGCATGTCGGATTGCATCTCTTCCCTGATAGAGGCCAAAAAGATGATAACGTTTTGAAAATAAAGAGTTTTCCTGGGAATTGAGGTATTTTGGTCCATCCCCGGAAATCAATCGACCTCCAAAACCAATCGCCCTGCCGCTTAGATCATAGATCGGAAATATCAGACGATTTCTGAAGAAGTCAATATAGAGGTCATTATTGCGGCTTCTTTTCACCAATCCCGATTCGACAATGGTTTCTATTGGGAATCCTTTGGACAGCAAATATTCCTCCAATTGCCTCCAATCATCGGGTGCATAACCCAATTTGAATCGATCAACCATAGCCGGGCTGATGCCTCGCCGATCAAGATACGCCGCAGCTGCTTTGCCTATGCGATTTTTGAGAAGATCATGGTAAAAACCAACAGCCTCGCGATTAATCTCGATCAGAGCTGCTTCCTGGTTGTCTTTGGCAGTTGAACGGGTACTTTGATAGCGGGTTATATCCAAACCGGCCTTCTGGGCTAAATAATGCACCGCCTCCCGAAATTCCAACCGATCGTTTTGCTTCAGGAAGCTATATATATTACCCCCTTGGTGACAACCAAAGCAGTAGTACATCTGTCTTTCCTGTGAAACCGAAAATGAGGCAGTCTTCTCAGCATGAAATGGGCAAAGACCCCAGTATCGGTTGCCTTTTCGGGTCAACTCTATTCGTTCACCGATAACGTCAACGATATCAATCCTAGCCTCGATCTGCTGGATCAACTCATCATCAAATCCCCGTGTCATATTCCTCACCTCCCTGGTTCAATTCAGAATGGGGCCAGGGCAGAAAATGAGTATTGAAAAACCTCAATGCATAACGATCAGTCATGCCAGCGACAAAATCGGCGGCGGTTCTTTCCATTTCCCCAACAGATTTCCCGATTTCCATGCCTACCAAATCTGGCTGTTCCATAACCAGTTCGTAGATTTTATCAATTATAAAATGTACCTTTTTTTCTTCCCTGCGAGCCTTATCCCCCAAATATACCCTTTCGAACAAAAATTCTCTGAGCTCTTGAGTAGCCTTTGCCACTTCAGTACTCATGTTGATCTGAAGCCTATTTTCGCTGTTGTTAATAACATTTCTAACCATGGAATCTATCCTGATGCGATGTTCCTCCCCTAGAATATTCACACACTCCTTAGGAAGGTCCTTTCGGGAAATAATCCCCGCCCGCACCGAATCATCAATATCATGATTGATGTATGCGATCCGATCCGAAATTCTGACCACCATTCCTTCCAAAGTCTGTGGCTCCACATCGCCCGTATGTCGAAGTATACCATCCCGGACTTCCCAGGTCAGATTCAATCCGCTGCTGCCCTCCAAGAGGTCAACCACCCTCAGACTTTGCTCGTTGTGACGGAATCCCTCCGCCATTAACCGGTTCAATGCATACTCTCCTGCATGGCCAAAGGGAGTATGACCCAGATCGTGTCCCAAAGCGATTGCCTCGGTCAGATCCTCGTTTAATCTTAGGGCGCGGGATATTGTCCGTGCAATCTGTGCTACTTCCAATGTGTGGGTCAGCCGGGTTCGATAATGATCCCCCTCCGGTGATATAAAAACCTGGGTTTTTTGTTTCAGCCTTCGGAATGCTTTAGCATGGATAATTCTATCCCGATCCCTTTGAAATGAAGTTCTTATCTCACAGGGCTCAATAGGATATATCCTGCCGCGGGAATCGGCGCTGCGAACCGCCAGGGGTGAAAGGATCTTATCTTCTATCAACTCGAACTGTTCGCGAATATTCATCGCCCGTCCAATCTGGCAGCCCTGGTTGCCCTGGCCACCTCGACCACTCTTCGCGCCAAAATCCTGGCTCTTTCCTGGGCCGATATGTCTTCCGTCGCCGGACGCCGGCCCAGGGCTCCGAAATGACCGCAGTCATCTTCATGATGTCCATCACCCACGATGATCATCCCCTGGACCATCATCATATGGTGGATCGATTGAGCAGTATACTCCTGGCCACCGTACTGACTGCCCCCAACCACCAGAGCCCCTCCGACAACGTTCAAAAGGCTTTTGCTGGTCCTTAGAGAACGAGTCTTGTCCCAAAAAGCCTTGAGCTGCCCCGAAACATTGCCAAAGTATACCGGGCTCCCAATTATTAGCCCATCCGCACGGCGCAGACTCTTCAGTGCCTCTTCAAGAGGTTTTCCCAGAGCACATTTTGCCTGGCAGGGACGCTGACAATTAATGCAAAAAGGAGTGTTCTGCCCTTTTAATGCATGGCTGCACACGATTATTTCCACGCTGCAACCTGCATCCTCACAAACCCGCAGCGCCTCGTTCAGCAGTATCGAGCAATTGCCCTTGGGGTCGGGGCTCCCGTTGATTCCCACAATGTTGGTATTGCTCGTCAATTAGTTCACCATCCTGACTCCCTAATCTAAAGTCTTATATACGCCTTAATCTAATTATCTTCCTTTATATTAACGGTAATTTTCCCGGAATAACTTATTTGCGGACCGGGTCAGGCGGTCTTCATTATTTGGTAAAATATATCCCAAGTATTTTCCACAGCTGGCATTAATGGTATATTCTAATTAGTCGGAATCATCAAACGCACCATGGCGGTTGTTTTGTCAGTTTACAATGCCTTCAGACCGCCAATCCATCGCAAAGGGGGGATTAATGTGTCCGCTAAATTTAGGGTTGTGGAAACTTTTGATGGATATTATTTAAAAATACTGGGAAAAGTTGACCTGAATATGCTTTCCAAGGATCTGCAGCGAAGAAAGCTGGATATTGACATCAGTCGGATATTGCGGGAGGTTGTCAACGCCAAGGAAGGTCAGGAAATCCTCCTGGTGGAGAAAAAAGAAGACTTGAGCGCTCCCGTGTTGATTGCCATAGCCCCAGGGAAAATGTCGGTTGTTATGACTCTCAACATTAAGCCAGGTACAAAGATCCCCCTTGATGAGGTATTCCAAATTTTAAAGGATCAACAAATCATCCACGGAATAAATCTTGAGCGAATTAAGACCCTGCTAAACCTAAAACGGCCCGCTTATCGGGAAGTGATTGCCAAGGGAGATCTTCCTGAAAATGGTGCCGACGCTCAGATAGAATATCTCTGCGAGGAACCTATTCTTCAACCTATTCCCGACAAGGACGATTTTGCTTATCGAACCGGAGGTCTGATTCTTGTCCAGCAGGGAGATGTGCTGGCTCGAAGGACTCCGGCTACCATCGGAGCTTTTGGCTGCAATGTCCTGGGTGAAATCATCCACCCCCGGGCAGGTCGAAATGTGGATTTTAACACCGGGACAAATGTCAGAATCGATACCAATCAGGCAATTGCAGCCATTGATGGTGCGCTTCATTGGGAGGATGGAGTCCTATCAGTGGTTGAAGTCACCAGTTTGTCAGGATCCTCGGTCAAAGGAGAACATACGTCTTCTGGAAAAGTGTTGGTTACCGGTGACTTGTCACCTGAATCCTATATCATAGCTAAGGATGATATCGAAATCAGGGGCAACGTAACCGGTTCGACTATCATTTCCGAAAAAGGATCGGTTTTTATCAAAGGAGGCATTATAGGCAACGGTCAAAATATTATCCAAGCTGCCGGGAATGTGGAGGCCCAATATTGTACCGCATCGGTTCTTGAGGTCGGCCGGAACCTTATCATCGAGGAATTTATTCATGCGTCAACCTTGTCGGTGGGAAAAGAAGCCTACTGTCGCGCTTTGAAAGAATATCCTATTTCTGAAAAGACAAAGCCCAAGCACCGAAAGTCCGCTGATCAATCTGAGATATCCCAGGAATCACTGGGCAAGACAGCTACCGAAATTAAGGATCTGGAACTGGAAATGAAAAGTCTGGTAGACCGTCTGAAGATCCTAGCTGCCAAACCAACTTCGGACGGTGAAGTAGTCGATACTCTGCGCCGCTATACAGAACTGAGCGCCAAATTTGACCAGCTTAGACAATATCATCAGGACATGATCAACAGAAGAAGAGATAACAGCCCTGGTTTGCTAAGTCTGCTTCTGGGTCCAAAACTTGCCTATAAGGTCCGATATGAAAAGCTTCCCCTTGATCGTTTGACGAAACGCTCCGTCGTATTTTTTGATCACCGTAAAAATCGATTAATGGTTTTATAAGTTGGACTATATACAATCCCTCTATTCTGGCAATCCAGAGGTGGGGACTATGACTCAATTAATTTCGGTCAATGTTTCTTACCCTTTCTCATCCGACCGTCCTGAATGCAGCTGGCAAGACATTATAAAGGGCTCTCCGAAGGGGGAGCCCTTTATCTATCAGAATCCATTCTATCGGATTATTGGTGCCTCAATACTGCTTGCGCTGCTGCCAAACGAGCGATAGGGATCCGGTAGGGTGAACAGCTAACATACTCCAAACCTATCATCTCGCAGAACTCAACCGAGCTTGGCTCGCCGCCATGCTCTCCACATATTCCGATCAAAATGTCAGGTCTAACGCTGCGACCCTTTTCTACGGCAATTTTCATCAGGCTTCCTACTCCCGGCCGATCCAACACGGCAAAGGGATTGTCTTTAATAATCTTTTTCTCAATATAGATGGGAATGTACTTGCCCTCGGCATCGTCCCGGCTGAATCCAAGAGTCGTCTGGGTCAGGTCGTTGGTCCCAAAGGAGAAAAATTCCGCTTCCTCTGCAATCTCATTAGCCATGATACAGGCTCTGGGCAGCTCGATCATAGTACCTATCTTGAATTCCAACTCAACGCCGGTTTCCTTAAGCACTTCATTATATACACTCATTACTTCAGCTTTCATGGCCACCAGTTCAGCCTTGTCCATCACCAAAGGAATTTCAATTTCGGGAATCGTGGTCAGTCCCTCTTTTTTCAATTTAACAACGGCTTCAAACACGGCTCGGGCCTGCATCCTGTATATCTCGGGATAAGTTATTCCCAACCTTGTTCCGCGATGCCCCAACATGGGATTGACTTCGTGCAGGTTATTGATCTTTTTCATTATGAATTCCTTGGCTTGGATTTCTTTCGAAGAACCGTTCCGGAATTTCAGCTCCGCGATTTCAAGCATCAGCTCCTTGTCATTCGGCAAGAATTCGTGCAGCGGAGGATCCAGAAAACGAATGGTCACCGGCAGGGGTGCCATCGACTTGAATATCCCATAAAAATCGTCTCTTTGGAAAGGCAGCAACTTAGCCAGAGACGCTTCCCTCTCCTCGATACTATCCGCCAGAATCATCTCCTGAACTATAGGCAGCCGTTCCTGGGCCATGAACATGTGCTCCGTCCTGCACAACCCAATTCCCTCTGCCCCAAATTCGCGAGCTTTCAAGGCGTCCTCTGGGGTATCGGCATTGGCTCTGACCGACAGTCTTTTTACTTCATTGGCCCAAGACAGAAGAGTTTCGAATTCCCGGCTTATGGTCGGATCAATCATGGGTACTTCACCCAACACCACGTTGCCGGTTGATCCGTCGATGGAAATAATATCGCCCTTGCGAACCACAATATTTCCGACCGTAAATGTAGTCATATCCGGGGATATCACAATGCTCTCGCAACCGCATACACAAGGCTTGCCCATTCCTCTGGCAACTACCGCCGCGTGACTGGTCATTCCGCCCCGGGCGGTCAAAACCCCTTCAGCCTTGATAATGCCATGGATATCATCCGGGGTCGTCTCGTTGCGTACCAGCACCACCTTCTGGCCGTCGAGGCCTGCTCTTTCGGCTTCATCAGTATCAAAAACCACCTTGCCGGAGGCCGCCCCCGGTGAAGCCGGCAGTCCACGGGCTATGACATTCAACTTTGCCTGAGGATCAATCTGCCGGTGCAGCAATTGATCCAGTTGTTCGGCATCTACCCGCAGAAGAGCCTCCTCCCGTGTGATTAATCCCTCTCCCACCATCTCTACGGCCACCCTAACCGCAGCACTGGAGGTTCTTTTGCCAGTGCGGGTCTGTAAAATATATAACTTACCCTTTTCAACCGTAAATTCAATGTCCTGCATATCATGATAATGTTTCTCCAAGATAGCGCAGGTATCAACAAATTGTTGGTAGATTACCGGGAGTTCCTCCTCAAGTTTACTAATGGGAGTTGGGGTCCTGATGCCAGCCACCACATCCTCGCCCTGAGCGTTGACCAGGAATTCTCCATAGAGTTTGTGCTCCCCGGTCGAAGGGTTGCGGGTAAAAGCAACTCCCGTTCCCGAATCTGTGCCCATATTACCAAAGGCCATGGACTGAATATTTACAGCCGTGCCCAAATCATCTGCAATTTTGTTGGCCTTTCTGTATACAATTGCGCGGGGGGTATTCCAGCTTGAAAAGACAGCTTCAATCGCCATCTCCAA
>CAZDND010000077.1:5286-8184 GCA_964506825.1 uncultured Syntrophothermus sp. | reverse complement strand
CCGCCTTTAGGGCTGGGCCTTCCTGCTCAGCGCAACTCCCACCAGATCATTTACATCGGTTATTTGATGGTCGATCATGTATGCTTGCAAATCGGCGATGATTTCCTCCGTCACCCGGGGATTGACGAAATTCGCAGTTCCCACCGATACCGCCGTGGCTCCTGCCATCAAAAACTCCAGGACGTCGTTGAAATCCATAATCCCCCCCAAGCCCATGATCGGCAGGGGAACTTCTGAAGCCACCTGGTAGATCATACGCAAGGCCACCGGCTTGATCGCCGGACCCGACAATCCACCAAAAGTATTGGCCAGAACCGGGCGGCGGTTTTCCACATCTATGGCCAGCCCCATCAGGGTATTGATCAGTGACAGGCTATCCGCTCCCCCTTCCCAGGCTGCACGGGCTATAGCCACTATGTCTGTCACATTGGGTGAGAGTTTGGCCATGACCGGCAATGATGTATTGGATTTTACCGCTGCCACAACTTCCCGGACCATGGTGGGGTCGGTGCCAAACTGCAAGCCGCCTCTTTTTACATTGGGGCAGGAAATATTAAGCTCCAGGCCGGTTATTCCCGAATGATTTTCCACCCTCCCGGCCATTTCAGCATATTCCTCTATGGTATTGCCGGCAATATTCAGGATTACCGTGGCTCCCCGTTCCCGCAGCCAGGGCAGATAATCGTTCAAGAATACGTCTATTCCCGGATTCTCAAGGCCTATGGCATTCAGCATCCCAGCCGGGGTCTCACAAATGCGGGGCGGCGGATTGCCGCAGCGAGGTTCCAGGGTAGTGCCCTTGACAATGATGGCTCCCAAACCTGTAATGTCCAGGTAGGGTTCGTATTCCTGCCCATAGCCGAAGGTCCCCGAAGCTACCGTTACGGGGTTCTTGAGGAGCATCCCCCCCAGATTGACCTGCATATTTACTGATCCCTTTGGTTTTTTGCGAGTTTTCTTATCCATTGTTATCACCCCGCTCATCACCATCAAAGATCACCTCGCCGATCCTGAATACCGGACCTTCGTGGCAGATCTTGGCGTAGCGAAAATCGTCGCCGACCCTTATTGGGTGGGCACATCCCAGACAAGCCCCCACACCGCAGGCCATACGGCCCTCTAAAGATACCTCTCCCGGGATACCGGCTTCCAGGGCCAGCCTGGTAACCATGGACAGCATTGGTTCCGGCCCGCAGGCATAAACGAAATCGCACTTTTCTGATGCTATCTGCTGCACCATCAGGTCGGTGACCCGACCTTTAAATCCCTCGCTGCCGTCATCAGTGGCCACCAGGTATGGCACTCCCAATTTTTCAAACATGGCTTTGCCGCATAGGTATCCAGCCGAAGATGCACCGATCAGCACCTTGACCTTTTTTTGGTGCATGGTCAGCACCCGGGCCAGATAAACCAATGGGGCGATGCCCACGCCGCCCCCGACCAGAAATACCTGCTCCGCTTCCGTCGGTATGGAAAACGGCTTGCCCAGGGGCCCCATTACATCCAAGGGTCTCTGAATCGGCATCTGGGCCAGCAGCCTGGTACCTCTGCCCACAACTTTATAAAAAACCGTAATGCTGCCCAATTTCTTGTCCACATCATAAATGCTGAATGGCCTGCGCAGCAGGGGATCAAAACTGTCGCTGACTCTGACATTTACAAACTGGCCGGGCATTACCTCCCAGGCAATGCTGGGAGCAATGAACTCCAACTCATAGTAATTGGGCACGATCTCCCGATGTCTGATGACCAGGGCTTTATCGACTGTGGACATACGCAACCTCCCTATTACAGTGTTCCTTAATGGGTAAGGTATTCATGCAAGGGTATCATATCGAATTTCTCCCCGACCCTTTGCCTCTGCAGCACCTTGAGTATGGCATTGACGGTATCCAGGGAAGTAAGGCACGGTACGCTGTGCTCAACTGCAGTCCGCCTGATTCTAAACCCATCCGTTTCATGGCTGCGGCCTCTGGTCAATGTATTCACTATCAAATGAATTTTATCCTGCCTGATCAGGTCAATGATGTTGGGGCTGCCCTCCGCCAGTTTTTTCACCTTCTGAACCTGCAGCCCAGCCTCCTGCAAAACGTTGGCAGTGCCCTCGGTACCAATCAGCTGAAACCCTAATTCAGCGAAGGCCTTAATTATTGGTATCGCCTCTGCTTTGTCCTTATCGGCAATGGTAGCCAGCATGGTGCCGGTTAACGGAATATCGATGCCGGCGGCGGTGAACGCCTTGTACAAGGCTTTTTCAAGGGAGGGATCCACTCCCATTACTTCCCCGGTGGATTTCATTTCCGGACCCAGAGAGATATCTACCTCAATCAGTTTAGCGAAGGAAAAAACCGGGGCTTTCACCGCATAATAACCTGGTGCCGCCAGCAGCCCCGTACCGAAGTCCAACTCGGACAGTTTTTTGCCCAGGATGACCTGGGTCGCCAGGGTAACCATGGGGACGCCGGTCACCTTGCTTATAAACGGGACGGTACGGCTGGAACGGGGGTTGACCTCAATAATATATAGGTCTCCCTCATACTCTACAAACTGGATGTTGATCAATCCTTTGACTCCCAAGGCCAGCGCCAGACGGCGAGTATAGTCGACAATTTTATTCTGGATGCTGTCCGACACAGTGAACGCCGGAAATACCGCCACGCTGTCACCTGAATGGACCCCGGCCCGCTCGATATGCTGCATGATCCCGGGAATCAGTATATCTTCTCCATCCGCCACCGCATCGATCTCGATTTCCTTGCCCAGGAAGTATTTGTCGACCAAAACCGGATGTTCGTTGGAAACCTGGACTGCACTGGTCATGTACTCCAGCAGCTCGTCGCCATTATAGACGATCTGCATAGCCCGACCCCCCAACACGTAAGAGGGCCTTACCACCAA
>CAZDND010000077.1:0-5276 GCA_964506825.1 uncultured Syntrophothermus sp. | reverse complement strand
CGGCTTCCTCAATGGTAGTCACAGTTTTGCCCGGCGGTCGGGGAATCCCTAGTGATCCCAACAGGGCATCGAACCGCTCCCGGTCCTCTGCCCGGTCGATGTCATCTACCGAAGTTCCCAGTACCTGCACCCCCGCATCGGCCAGGGATTTGGCCAGATTGATGGCTGTTTGTCCGCCAAACTGAACAATTATACCCTCGGGTTCCTCCTGGCGGATTATGTTCATCACGTCCTCGGTGGTCAGAGGTTCAAAATACAGGCGATCCGAGGTATCGAAGTCCGTGGAGACGGTTTCCGGATTGTTGTTGACGATTATCGCCTGGCGGCCTTCCTCCCGCAAGGCCCAGGCGCAGTGCACCGAGCAATAATCGAACTCGATGCCCTGCCCGATGCGAATTGGGCCTGCTCCGATGACAATGACCCGGGGGGTTGAAGTGTCCCTTACCGCCTCATTTTCCACCTCATATGTCGAGTAGAAATATGGGGTGGCGGCTTCAAACTCCGCCGCGCAGGTATCTACCATTTTAAAAACCGGACTAAGGCCCTTCTCCCCGCAGAGAATGCCGATCTCTTCCCCACCCTTGCCTGTCAAAGCCCCTATGTCTCGGTTGGAAAACCCCATCACTTTGGCTCTGGTCAGCAAATCGTCCGACAATGTATCACTTTTCAGCTCCATCTTGGTATCCACGATGTTTTTGATCTTGTTAAGATAAAACAGGTCAATGCGAGTGGCATCGTGGATATCCCCCAGCGAAAATCCGCGTTCCAGGGCTTCAGCCAGGACAAAAAGCCGCTCATCATCGGCATAGTGCAGACGGCGAAATATTTCTTCGTCTGCCAGACTCTTCAGGTTAGGCAGACCGAATCCGACGATGCCCAATTCCAGGGAGCGCACGGCCTTCATCAGAGCCGCTTCCAGGGTCCTTTCAATGGCCATCACTTCGCCGGTAGCCTTCATCTGCGTACCCAGGCGCCGGTCTCCCGTGCCAAATTTGTCGAAGGGCCAGCGCGGCATTTTGACCACCACATAATCGATGGCCGGTTCAAAACAGGCTGATGTATTGGCCGTCACCGCATTGGTGATCTCATCCAGGGTATAGCCCACGGCGATCCGGGTGGCCACTTTAGCAATGGGATAACCGGTGGCTTTGGATGCCAGGGCGCTGGAACGGCTGAGCCGCGGGTTCACTTCGATAACGTAGTAACTCGTACTGAACGGATCAAGGGCAAACTGGATGTTGCACCCCCCTTCGATCCCCAGGGCCCGGATGATCCGGATGGATGCGGAACGCAGCATCTGATACTCCTCGTCATTAAGGGTTAGAGCCGGCGCCACCACAATGCTGTCGCCGGTATGAATACCCACTGGATCTATATTTTCCATGCTGCATACGGTGATGCAGTTGTCGTGGCTGTCGCGGATCACTTCAAACTCGATTTCCTTGTATCCGGTCACACTCTGTTCAATAAGGAGCTGCCTGATGATGCTGTGCCGCAGCCCCCTGCCAGCCACCGCCGTCAGTTCCTCCTGGTCAAAACATATCCCCCCTCCGGTACCTCCCAGAGTATAGGCTGGGCGGACGATAACCGGATAACCATGTTCACCGGCAAATCTCAGGGCACTATCAATGTCCTCGACAATCACGCTCTCCGGAACCGCCTGGTCAATGCTTTCCATGGCCGTCTTGAACATCTGCCGATCCTCGGCCTTCCGGATGGCCTCCAGGGGCGTTCCCAGCAGCCTGATGCCGGTCTCCTCCAGGATACCTGCCGAATCCAGGGCCATGGCCATATTGAGTCCTACCTGGCCTCCCAAAGTAGCAATGATACCATCCGGCCTTTCCTGGCGGAGGATCTGGACCACAAAATCCAGGGTCAGGGGCTCAACGAATATCCGGTCAGCCACGTTGGTGTCGGTCATGATTGTGGCTGGGTTACTGTTGATCAGGATAACTTCCAGGCCTTCTTCCTTAAGTGCCCGGCATGCCTGGGTCCCGGCATAGTCAAACTCCGCAGCCTGGCCGATGATTATAGGACCGGAGCCGATTACCATAACTTTTTTCAATAGCTGATTGAGCGGCAAAATTAACCCTCCTTTCCATCACGATCAGTGTTGTTTTCCCATACGCTGCATGAAGTCGTCAAAAAGGTAAGCTGAGTCTTCCGGTCCGGGGGACGCCTCCGGATGATACTGAACCGAAAATGCTCGCAGCTCCTTATGCTCGATGCCTTCCACCGACTGGTCGTTCAGGTTGATGAGTACTACCTCCGCTCCGGTGCCCTCCATCGAGGCCGCATCCAGTGCATAGCCGTGGTTCTGGGCGGTTATATATACCTTGTTGCTCCTAAGGTCCTTGACCGGTTGATTAGCCCCGCGGTGGCCAAAGGCCAGTTTGTAACTCTGGCCTCCCAAAGCCAATCCCAATAGCTGGTGTCCCAAGCATATGCCCATAATGGGAATCCGGCCCAGCAAACGCTTCACTTCGGCAACCGCAGCCCCACAGGCCTGGGGGTCTCCCGGTCCGTTGGAGAGCACCAATCCTTCCGGATTTAAAGCCATTATGGCCTCAGCGCTGGTACTAGCGGGGACCGCTATTACTTCACATCCCCGAGTGACCAGGGAGTTGATAATATTTTGCTTGACTCCAAAATCCAACACCACTACCCGGTGCTCACCCGGTCCGTAGGTATCGATTTTCGTTCGGGTCACCTGTTCTACCAGATCTGAATTCAGCACTCCGGCGGCCTCCCGGGCTTCCTCCACCAGCCTTTCTTTGCAGGTAAGATCCATGGTCAGGATTCCGCCCATGGTGCCGTGATCCCGCAGTACCCTGGTCAGCATCCTGGTATCGATGCCGGAGAGGCCCATGACACCGTACTCCCGAAGAAATTCGTCCAGGCTCCATTTGTTGAGATAATGATTCGGACTTTCGCAATCCTCCCGCACTATGAAGCCCCTGGCCCGGGGCCGCTCACTCTCAAACCGGTCTTCGCTAAATCCGTAATTGCCCACCATGGGAAAGGTCATGGTTATGATCTGCCCGGCATAAGAAGGATCTGTCAAGATCTCCTGATAGCCGGTCATAGAAGTGTTAAACACCACTTCCCCGCTGAGATTGCCGGGCAAACCAATCGCCTGACCTTTAAACACCATGCCGTTTTCCATTACCAGGTAGCCGTTTTCCATCCGCGATCACTCCATTCAAGGCATTCGCCCTGATTAATCATTTCCTCATTTTGCTTGCGCTGACCGTCGGATGCCTGCGCCAGAGCGCAGCCTTCGCGGTTTTTCTATCTAGGCGCCGCATTTATAGTTGAAGCGCTTTATCAAGTAAAGCGCTTCAATCATCAGTTATAGTATTCGGCCGTCTTTGGCCACTAATTTTCCGCCCACCAGGGTGGCCACCGGCCATCCCTTGAGTTTCATCCCCCGGTAGGGATTGTTCCTGCCCTTGGACTCAAAGCCTGCCGGGTCCACTTCCCTTTCCAGGTCCATATCGATGATGGTTATATCCGCCGGCTTTCCCGGAGAAAGCGTGCCCCGGTCCAGTCCCAGCACCGCGGCCGGACCAGAAGTCCAGACCCTGACCACCTTAGCCAGGTCTAAACCGGCTCGGTGAACCAAGTATTCCATAGTAACTGGGATAGCTGTCTCCAATCCCGATATACCAAAGGCAGCCAGATTGAACTCGCAGTCCTTGGACTCCAGGTCATGCGGCGCATGATCGGTCGCCATACAATCGACGCTGCCATCCCGAAGCCCGCCTATAAGAGCTTCGACATGAGCCTGGGAGCGCAGGGGAGGGTTCACCTTGAGGTTGGTGTCATAATCAAGCAGCATCGCATCCGTCAGAGAGATATGATGAGGGGTAACCTCGCAGGTCACGGAGGCCCCCCTCGCTTTGGCACCCCTGACCAACTCCAGGCTGCCGGCAGTACTCAGATGGGCCACATGCAGCTTGCCTCCGGTCATTTTGACCATTTGGATATCCCGGGCTGCCATGACCTCTTCAGCTTCGGCTGGAATCCCTTTCAATCCGTATAGCGTTGAATAGTAGCCTTCATGCATCTGCCCATCCTCCGAAAGGTTCAAGTCCTCACAATGAGCGATGACCGTCAATCCGATCATAGAAGAATATTCCAGGGCTCTGCGCATGACCTCAGCGTTCATGACTGGCTTGCCGTCGTCGGAGATCGCAACGCAGCCGGCTTCGGCCAGCGCCAGGATCTCGGTTATTTCCTGCCCTTTCTGCCCCTTGGTTATACTGCCGATGGGCCGAACATTTACTACAGCGCTGCGTTTGGCTGTTTCCGCCACGAATGAGGCCACCGCTCGATTATCGCAAACCGGGCTGGTATTGGGCATGCAGCAAACGGTGGTGAAGCCGCCGACGGCAGCTGCCCGACTGCCCGACTCAATGGTCTCTTTGTACTCCATTCCCGGTTCTCTGAAATGGACGTGCAGGTCTATGAACCCGGGACAGACGATCTTGCCCTCCGCATTCAGAACCTGGGTTCCCTGTTCATCGATGGAGTCTGCAATCTCCCGGATAGTCCCGTCCTGGATGAGGATATCCCCTTTCATATCCAGGTTATTGGCTGGATCGATTATTCTGCCGCCTTTTATCAGCATCTTCATTCCGGGCTCCCTCCCATCATCAAGTATAGCAGGGCCATTCTGACCGCCACCCCATTGGTTACTTGCTCATTGATGACGGCCTGGGTGCTGTCCGCAACTTCCCCTGATATCTCAACCCCGCGATTCATCGGGCCAGGATGCAGTACCAGGACATCCTTTTTCGCCAAAGACAGTCTTTTGCGGGTCAAGGCAAATTTGTCCGAGTATTCAGCTACGCTGGGAAAGAGCCCTTTCTTCTGACGCTCCAGCTGCATCCGCAGTACATTCACCACGTCGGCTCCGTCCAAGGCTTCCTCCAGATCATAGAATTTCTTTACGCCCATGGCTTCAATTTCCGCCGGCATCAGGGTTGCCGGTCCCACCACCCGGATCTCGCATCCATATTTGCTAAGCCCCGCGATGTTGGAACGCGCTACCCGGCTGTGTTGGATGTCCCCCAGAATGACCACCTTCAGTCCATCCAGAGTTCCTTTCCGGTCGCGGATTGAGTACATATCCAGGAGTCCCTGGGTGGGATGCTCGTGAAAACCGTCGCCGGCATTGATCACTGCCATACTGGTGTTCCGGGCCACATAGGCCGGGGTCCCGCTCATGCCGTGGCGGATCTCGTCGAGCCCGGGCTCGGGGTTCTCCCGGA
>CAZDND010000076.1:5820-8234 GCA_964506825.1 uncultured Syntrophothermus sp. | reverse complement strand
AGGGAATATTGACGAGGCCAGAATGCTGCACGAAATTGCCTTGTTTGCGGATCGGGCCAGCATTGACGAGGAAATGGTCAGGCTCAAAAGCCATTGCGGTCAACTTGAAGACCTTTTGCAGGCCGGTGAGCCCAACGGCAGAAAGTGCGATTTTCTGGTTCAGGAAATGTTCCGGGAGGTCAACACTATCGCTTCCAAGGGAAATGACCTCCAACTGGGAAGGATTGCAGTTGAATTGAAAGCCGAACTCGAGAAGATTCGAGAACAAATACAAAACCTGGAGTAAGATAAGGAGGTGACCCGGTTAACCGGGATATTATGGATATCAAACTGGTTAACATTGGGTTCGGGAATATCGTGGCTGCCAATCGGATCATTGCCATTGTTAGTCCCGAATCTGCGCCTATCAAGCGGATC
Source organism: uncultured Syntrophothermus sp. (assembly GCA_964506825.1). Taxonomy (GTDB): domain Bacteria; phylum Bacillota; class Syntrophomonadia; order Syntrophomonadales; family DTU052; genus JAAYDA01. The sequence goes on along the minus strand of CAZDND010000076.1, from coordinate 7,817 downwards.
ATCCAGGAAGCTAGGGAAAAGGGAACCTTGATTGATGCAACCTATGGAAGGCGGACCAGAGCGGTTATCATTGTTGATAGCGGCAACATCATCCTTTCCGCCGTTCAGCCGGAAACGGTCGCCAACCGCCTGTCCGTCAAGGAAAGCATCCATGCCGAAGATAATTAGCACCATGGGAAAAAAAGGGATTCTTTTCGTCATTTCAGGACCCTCCGGGGTAGGCAAGGGAACCTTGCGCGAGAATCTGATCGGGAAACCCATCGGTGACCTCGTTTATTCGATATCTGCTACTACCAGAGCGCCACGCGCTGGAGAAGTCGAAGGGCGCGACTACTTCTACTTCGAAAAATCCGAGTTTGAAGCAGCGATAGCTGGTCAGGAGTTCCTGGAATGGGCTCAGGTTTACGAACATTATTACGGAACCCCCAAGAAATATGTGTTGGATTGCCTTGAGGCCGGACATGATGTTTTATTGGAAATCGACATCCAGGGGGCGCTCAATGTCAGGAAGCTGGTACCCAAAGGGGTGTTTATCTTTGTCCTGCCTCCCAGCGTGGAAGAGCTAGGACGCAGGCTGGTTATGAGGGGAAAGGATTCCCCGGCGGAAATCGAGCGCCGCATGCGGTGTTGCGAGGAAGAAATTTCCCGGGTCAGCCACTACGATTATGCGGTCGTGAATGATGACGTCGATGAAGCGACGGATAAGCTGCGGTCCATAATTATTGCCGAGAGATGCCGAATAAATAGATAATCGCAGGAGGTGTTCCTTAATGATTCCACCATCCTTAAAAGACTTGTTGCTCCGCGCCGACAGCAAGTACGCTGTAGTGGTGGCCGTGGCCAAGAGAGCCCGCAAGTTGTCGGAAACCAGAAGGAAAGAGGAAGATTGGAGACTTTCCGGCATGGTTACTCTTGCGCTGGAAGAGCTCAACCAGGGCAAAATGAAAATAATTTATAAAAACAAGGAAAATGAATAATGAGTGGCCGGAAAACCATTGTGGTGGGGATTACTGCCGGAATTGCCGCTTATAAGGCGGCTGATCTGGTGAGCAGACTGACCAAGGAAGGCTATAACGTCCAGGTGGTGATGACGGAGAATGCCGCCCGATTTATTGCGCCGCTAACCTTGCGCACCCTGTCCAACAATCCGGTGCTGACAGACATGTTCGAAGAGACTACTCAATGGAAGGTCCAGCATATAGGAGTGGCGGAAGCCGCCGATATCGTGGTGGTGGCCCCGGCGACGGCCAATATTATGGCCAAGGCAGCCTGTGGGCTGGCGGACGACCTGTTGTCGGCCATTCTTATGGCGACCCGGGCTCCCATACTGATGGTTCCTTCCATGAATACCAACATGCTGGATAATCAGGCTACCCAGGATAATATACGACTTCTGATGAGCCGGGGGATGATTTTCGTCGATCCGGAAGAGGGATTGCTGGCCTGCGGTGTATCAGGCAGGGGCAGACTGCCGGAAACAGAAGTAATCTACCAAAGGATAATGGAAATTATCAACCATGGTCCGGGCGATTTGGCAGGCAGAACCGTGCTGATAACCGCGGGTGCTACCCAGGAGGATATCGACCCGGTGAGATACATCACCAATCGGAGTACGGGTAAAATGGGCTATGCCCTGGCTGAGGAAGCGGCCGCCCGGGGAGCTCGGGTCATATTGGTGAGCGGTCCCACTGGTTTGAAAGATCCTGCGGGGGTGGAAATCCTCCGGGTGCGCAGCGCCAGAGAAATGGACGATGTCTGCAGGGGATTTTTCGATGAGACCGATATCGTTATCGGGGCAGCCGCGGTGGCTGATTACCGGCCTCTGGAGATCAGCGAACAAAAAATCAAGAAAAATGATGATGAATTGACTATCAGGTTGGCTCGAAACCCTGATATTCTGGCAGGGATGGGACAGCTGAAAAAGCATCAGTTTTTGGTCGGATTTGCTGCGGAGACCAACGATGTGATGATAAATGCCCAAAACAAAATGATGAAAA
>CAZDND010000076.1:0-5810 GCA_964506825.1 uncultured Syntrophothermus sp. | reverse complement strand
GGTTTGGCGTAGATACCAATATCGTATCGTTATTGCTCCGGGATGGCTCGGTGCAGCACTTGCCGCAGATGCCGAAAACCGAGGTGGCAAAAACCATTCTGGATACCATAGTCGGGCTTTTACAAGGATCGACATTGCTCAACTAATCATCTCAAGGGAGGGAATAATACATGGCACGCAGACTTTTCACCTCGGAATCGGTAACCGAGGGACATCCCGATAAAATAGCCGACCAAATATCCGATGCCATACTGGACGCTATTATGGCCGAAGATACCCAGTGCCGCGTTGCCGCGGAAACCTTGGTTTCTACCGGACTAGTAGTCGTATGCGGAGAAATCACCACCAGATGTTACGTGGAGATCCCCCGGCTGGTCAGAGACACCATACGGGAAATAGGTTATACCAGAGCTAAATACGGATTTGACTGCGATACCTGTGCGGTCATTACTTCCATAGATGAACAGTCGCCTGATATTGCCATGGGGGTGGATTTTTCTCTGGAGGCCAAGGCTGGGGAGATTGACGACCAGGAACTCGAAGCCCTGGGAGCGGGAGACCAGGGGATGATGTTCGGTTACGCCTCTGATGAGACAGAGGAATTGATGCCGATGCCCATCCTGCTTGCTCACCGCATGGCATTGCGGCTTTCCGAGGTCAGGAAGAGCGGTCTGATGACCTATCTGCGGCCCGATGGGAAGACCCAGGTTACCATTGAATATGACGGGAACCGACCGGTGCGGGTGGACACGGTGGTGGTTTCTTCCCAGCATGCGCCGGACATCTCCCTCGAGGTCATCCGGCAGGAGATAATTGAACAGGTTATCAGACCTTCAGTCCCTGCCGGGATGCTGGACAGCCAGACCAAATACTATGTCAATCCCACGGGAAGATTTGTTATTGGAGGACCCCAGGGTGACTCGGGATTGACGGGAAGAAAGATAATCGTGGATACCTACGGTGGCATGGCCAGACACGGCGGAGGGGCGTTTTCCGGGAAGGATCCCACCAAAGTGGATCGCTCCGCGGCCTACGCAGCCAGATATGTGGCTAAGAACATAGTTGCTGCCGGACTAGCCAACAGATGCGAGATCCAGCTGGCGTATGCCATTGGGGTATCGCACCCCGTGTCGATCCATATTGATACTTTTGGGACCGGCATGGTCAGCGATGAAAAGATCGCCGAGCTGGTCAACCGGCACTTTGATCTGCGTCCGGCAGCCATTATCAGGGATCTGCAGCTGCGCCGGCCCATTTATAGGAAGACGGCTGCCTACGGACATTTCGGCAGAAATGACCCTGACTTTACCTGGGAATCTACGGACAAGGCCGAGGCCCTGCGCAGGGACGCCAGCCGATAGCAGAATATAAGGCTGCCAGCCAGGCAGCCTAGGCCAAGGCCAATGAGGATATTGCAGATAAAGCGGGGAGTCCCGCTTTTTTGCTAGAAACGCCGTCCGGAGTTATCCGGCCGGGGATAGGGTCCAGATGACCCATCAGGAGGAAGCTTTGCTGGTTGAGGTTTTAGTAGATGTGCCCCGTATAATCGAAGACCGTTTCTTTACTTACCGGGTTCCTGAACATATGCAGGGGAAGGTCGCCCGGGGTCAAAGAGTACTGATTGAATTGGGGGAACAGCTTCATCGGGGTTATGTTTTTGCGGTGGTCAATGATGATGCACCCGCTCAGTTGAAGCCGATCTTGTCGATCCTGGACGAGGAACCCCTGTTGACTCCTGACATGATGGCCCTGGCGGAGTGGGTGGCCCAATATTATATGGCTCCTCTGCACCGGGTGGTCAGAGCCATGATCCCGGCCGCTTTGGATAATCCCCAGAGAGAAATCGTCACCCTTGCGGGAGGGGATGAAGTGAATCCCCCGGACAGCAAGTTGGGAGAAGTTTTGGGCAGTTCATGGAAGGGTCCTGCGGGAGGATCGTCCCGTGAGGTTGCCGAGCTGCTCAAACAAGGAAAAATTGAGATCCGGATTTCCAATAAGATAAGTGCCTATCCCTCCAGTGTACAATATAGTTTGGCGGCTGATGTTTCCGAACAGGAACTGTCTCGTTTGGCGAAGAAGGCGCCCCGGCAAGCCCGGGCCTTGAAATACTTCCTTAAGCAGGGCAGCCCGATACCGGAGCGACAGGCTTTGCAGGAAGTGGGATTGTCGATTTTGGATCGCCTGGTGAGCAAAGGTTATCTGAACAGGATCCCAATCGGGAGTAGGGTCTTTCAGGACCCCCTGCTGAATCGAGAACAATCGGCTGCGGCTGAACGGATCCACAGTCAGATTGATGCAGATAAATATGGAGCCTTTCTGCTTTTTGGGGTTACCGGCAGCGGCAAGACGGAGATTTACCTGAAGGCCATTGAGAAGGCCCGGCAGCAGGGCAAGCAATCGCTGGTCCTGATCCCTGAAATCGGCTTGACTCAGCAGATAGTTGCCATCTTCGAACAACGGTTGGGAGCTGGCATGAGCGTTCTTCACAGCCAGCTTAGCGATGCCCAGCGGGCCATGGAGTGGCTGCGGGTCAGGGATGGCTCGGCGGATGTTGTGGTTGGGGCACGCTCGGCCGTCTTTGCTCCTTTCCGCAACCTGGGACTGGTTATAATAGACGAGGAACAGGAAACGTCCTTCCGCCAGGAGGAGAATCCCCGTTATCATGCCCGGGAGGTTGCGGCTCAGAGAGCGGCGATGAACGATGCCGTGCTGATACTTGGCAGCGCCACTCCTTCTCTGGAGACTTTCTATCGGGCCCGAAGCGGAGAAATAGAGCTGCTTAGACTTACAAACCGGATCGCTTCCAGTGGGCCGAGTATGATTGAGACAGTGGATGCCAGACAGCTATTTCGCCGGGGCGGCAACCAGATTTTTTCCCCGGAATTGGTGGAGGCTATCGGCGAGTGCCTGGATGATGGAGATCAGGCCATCATATTTCTTAACCGACGGGGTTACTCGACCACGGTGCTGTGCCCGGCTTGCGGGGTTACCCTGACCTGTGATTCCTGTGAAGTAGCTTTGAATTATCATCGGGATATTGAACGAGCGGTTTGCCACTATTGCGGAGAAGTGAAGGCCATTCCTTCAAAATGCCCTCGCTGCGGCCAGCTAGGGATGAGATACCTGGGGACCGGCACCCAGAAGGTCGAAGAAGGGTTGAGAGAACTATTCCCCGCGGCCAGCCTGGTCAGGATGGACACTGACAGCACCCGGCGATCGGGACTGCAGCAGATCGTTCAAAAAATCAGGGATAAAAAAGTCGATATTGCCGTTGGTACCCAGATGATAGCCAAGGGTTTTGACTTCCCGGGAGTTACTCTGGTGGGAGTCATCAATGCCGATCCCTTGCTGGGATTGCCTGATTTCAGAGCTCGTGAAAGAGCATTTCAGCTGCTGGTTCAAGTAGGGGGGAGAGCCGGCCGGGGGGAAACCCGGGGCCGGGTGATCATCCAAACGGTTGAACCGGAGGACCCGTTTTTTGAATTGGTCAGGTTGGAGGATTATGAGGGTTTTTATGAACAAGAGATCCAATACCGCATGTCGCTCAATTACCCTCCCTTTGCACATCTTATTAAGTTGGTGTTCTCAGGAGCCGAGGAGCATCGGGTGCAGGAGGAAGTTGATTTTGCCAGGGCCCTACTGGAGGAAATGGTGGGCGAAATGGAGGATGACGTGGATATACTGGGACCAGCATCATGCCTGCGGCCCAGGTTTAACAACCGCTTCCGGTATCAAATTATTCTTAAGAGCAGTCGATTAGATTCAATGAGAGGCATAACTCGTTATATAATGGATAGGGGATCAATGTCGCGGGTCAGGATTGACGTCGATGTGGATCCGCTGGTTATGATTTAAAGGTGGGATAGGAATGGCGATTTACAAAGTGGTGCTGATGGGTGACCAGGTACTGAGAGACAAGGCTCGGCCGGTAAAAACCATAAATAAATCGGTCTTGAAGCTGCTTGATAATCTTAAGGACACCCTGAAGGAATATGATGGAGTAGGATTGGCAGCTCCCCAAATCGGAATATCCAAGAGAGTAATTGTGATCGAGTACGATGATGAGTGTATTGAACTTATCAATCCGGAGATCTTGGAGGGACAAGGCGAGGAAAAGGCGGTCGAAGGATGCCTTAGCGTTCCCCAATATAATGGCAAGGTTGCCCGAATGGCATGGGTAAGGGTAAAAGGGTTGAATCGCCAGGGGGAAGAGGTGTTTTACGAATCAAATGGACTCCTGGCCCGGGCTTTTCAACACGAAATCGATCATCTGGACGGGGTTCTTTTTGTGGATCGTGCAGAATGGGTGGCCAAGAGGGAGTAAACGATGCGTATAGTCTTCATGGGGACGGCCGAATTCGCGCTGCCATCGGTCCAGGCACTGGTTGGTTCAGGACATGATTTGGCAGCGGTGTTTTCCCAGCCCGACCGGCGTTCGGGCCGTGGACAAAAGGTGAAGATGACCCCGGTAAAGGAGCTGGCGGTTCTTAATGGACTGAGGGTATATCAGCCCGAATCGCTGAAGGATACCGAGGTCCGGGAGCTTATCCGGGGTCTGGAACCGGACTTGATAGTGGTGATTGCCTATGGCAGGATATTGCCGGAGTCAATTCTGAGCATCCCCACCAAGGGATGTGTTAATGTCCACGGTTCTCTGCTGCCGGCTTATCGGGGGGCAGCTCCCATCCAGAGATCCATTATGGCGGGTGATCGGGTGGTGGGAGTGACTACCATGTATATGGACCGCGGCATGGATACCGGGGATATAATATTGAGTGATTCGCTGTCATTGACCGGCGATGAGGATTATGGGATGGTGGCTTCTTTACTGGCTGACCAGGGGGCGGAGCTCTTGCTGAAAACCTTGGACCTAATAGAGAAAGACTCAGCTCCCCGTCATCCCCAGGATGAAACCAGAGCCTCTTATGCCCCACCTTTGACAGGGGAAGACGAATTGATAAAATGGAATGAGGACAGTAGAGCCATTCGGGCTCAGATATTGGGGCTGTCGCCGGTTCCGGGGGCTTATACCTGGTGGCAAAGATCCAAGCTGAAAATATTTCGGGCCGAAGTGGTGACCGGAATCGAAGCTGGTCGGGCAGGTGAAGTGGTTCGGATCATTCCTGGAAGGGGTTTTATAGTCAGGACGGGACTGGGAGGACTCCTGGTGCTGGAGGTGCAAAAGCCCGGCAAAAAAAGAATCGCCGCCGGCGATTTTCTTAAAGGCAGCCTAGTGGCGCTGGGCGACATTTTGGGGGATGGTGATTGGAGTGAATAGCAAGCGCCTGTACCTGGGTCTATCCGTGGCCAGTCTGGCAGTGATCGGCTTAGTATATATCGTGGTATATAACTTGATCCGTCTCCAGGACCGCCCGGTTTTCCATGGTATCACCATTGGCCTGTCGGCTGTTTTTATCGCTTTGTTTCTAGTGGCCGCTGCAGGTATGGCTGCGATGTTTTATGCTATCGTGCGTGCTCAAAAGCTGCCTTCTCTGGAGGGAAGCATGCGGATGGCCACATCGCTGCTGTTCCCGGTAGCAGTGCAGCTGGGCATGGCTGTTGGCATTGCCCGGGAAAGAACTTGGGGGTCATTTATAGAAGTCAATAATTTTTTGGTCAGAACCCAGCAGAAGTACGCGTCCCGGGGCAAGGTGGTACTTCTGGCCCCCCATTGTCTGCAGGAGTCGGACTGCCCGGTCAAGATCACCCATGACACCAACAACTGCCGGCGTTGCGGTAAATGCGACATTTCAGGTTTGATAGATGTGGCTGGAAAATACGGGGCAATATTGCGAGTGGCAACCGGCGGG
>CAZDND010000075.1:4602-8278 GCA_964506825.1 uncultured Syntrophothermus sp. | reverse complement strand
GTATTTTTGTTATTTTCTATAAGACGTTTTTCAGTGGTCTCGAACCGTCCCCTTGTTTGGGGGAGTATTGCCGGTGCGGAAATAAATGTGTTCTAATTTACAGGTTTTTAACATAAAAATGAGCCACAATTGGTTATAATGATATAATAGTTACCGGGATTGCCGTCGTTGATGTTCAATCAGGCTGCGGTATCCGTTGAAGTATGCCGGTTCTAAGAATTCGGCGATATCAATCAGGCGACAATAATTATGTTGTCACACCAGGGGGTGTGCCGACTGATCACATGAAAGGGGAGGAACAAATGGGACAGTTAGTCTTGTCCGTCCGGCAGGAGGACAAAGACCTGGTGAAGGCCGTGGAAAAGGCCGCCCAGACCAAGGTCAGCCTGTGCTATCAGTGCGGTAAATGCACGGCGGGTTGTCCAGTCAATTTTGCCATGGACTATCCACCGCGCCAAATAATTCGGTTGCTGCAGCTGGGTTTGACCGAGGAGGCTCTTCAGGCCAAAAGCATCTGGATTTGTGCTTCCTGTGATACCTGCTCCTCAAGATGTCCCCGTGGTGTTGACATCGCGGCAATCATGGATGCTATGAGGAGAGAAGCGCTGAAGAGAGGCAAAGTGCTGCGTGATGTGTCGGCATTCAATGCCGCTTTCCTCAATGGAGTCAAGCGGTTTGGCAGACTGCACGAGGCATCGATGGTGGTCGAATACAATATTCGCAACGTCAACCCCCTCAAAAATGCTGAACAGGGCCCCATGATGCTATCTAAGGGCAAACTCAAACTGTTGCCCGAAAAAATCCAGGGGTTGGATCAGATTAAGAAAATGTTTGACAAGGCCGAGGAATTGGGGGGTGAGCACTGATGAAGATAGCTTATTACCCAGGATGCTCTTTGGATGCGACTGCCATTGAATACGGTATGTCGACTCACAAGATGGCTAAAATACTGGGAATTGATCTGTGGGAGATACCCGACTGGAATTGCTGCGGCGCCAGCTCGGCCCATCAGACCAACCATCTGCTGTCCCTGGCTCTCCCCGCCCGCAATCTGGCTGTAGCAGAAAAGGAAGGATTGGATGTGCTGGCACCCTGTGCTGCTTGTTATAATCGTTTCCGGGCTACGGAGCATGAGGTGCGTACTGACCTTCACGCCAAGGCACAGGTCAATGAGGTCATTGGAGTGCCTTACGAAGCAACCTTCCAAACGGTATCCATTCTGGAAATGCTGGTGGAAAGATACGGCCTGGAACAGCTGGCCTCGAAGGTGGTCAAACCATTAAAGGGCATGACCCCGGCCTGCTACTACGGTTGTCTCCTGGTCAGGCCCAGCCGGTTTACAGGCTATGAAGATCCCGAGGCACCCCAGAGCATGGACCATATTATGACCACCATCGGCGCGTCTCCCATAACCTGGGATTATAAGACGGAGTGCTGCGGGGCTGGCCTGGGGGTAACCCAACCAGATGTTTGTTTGGAAACGGTCTACCGCATCCTTAAGAATGCCAAAGAGAACGGAGCTGACAGTTTTGTTACTGCCTGCCCCATCTGCATGCTCAATCTGGATATGCGGCAGAAAGCCGTGGAAAAGAAATACGGTGTGCAGTTCAATTTGCCGGTATACTATGTTACCGAGTTGGTTTCTATCGCCTGCGGGTCTGATGCCCCGTCAGTTGGCACCAACCGGCATTTTGTAGAAGCTAATTCCCTTTTTAGAAAGCTTCCCGAAAAGGCCCGAGTGATGGAAGAAGCGGCAGCTGCGCAGAAAGCAGGCAAGAAGGGCGGCGCGGCGGCCAAAGCCAAGCCGGAGAAAGCAGCCGGAGAAAGCACCGGGGTTCCCACGGCCTCATTGGCTGCCCAGGTATACGATGATGCCGATAAGGTGGGACAGTTAGAAGCTTTATTGGCAGACGAACCTGCCCGGGCCGAGAAACTTGCGGAAATCCTGGCTCAGGACAAGGCCAAGGCTCAAAAAGTGGCGGATGCACTGCTGGCCAAGAAAGCCAAGGAGGCTGCCGCAGGAGAGGAGGGGAATAAAGCGTGAAACGTGTAGGCGTATTTGTGTGCGGTTGTGGAACAAATATATCATCGGTCATCGACACCGATCGGGTGGCCCTGGCAGCTGCTGAGATGCCATCGGTCGTTTTCTCTACATCGTACAAGTATATGTGTTCTGATCCCGGACAGGATCAAATCAAGAAAGCCGCTGAAGAGCACAATCTAAACCAGATCATCGTAGCTTCCTGCTCACCGCGGATGCATGAGAATACATTCCGCAAGGCCATGGTGGGAGCGGGACTCAATCCTTATCAATTTGAGATGGTCAATATTCGGGAACAGGTATCCTGGGTGCATGCAGACAAAGATGAGGCAGCCCAGAAGGCTATTGACCTTATTCGGATGGCGGTGGCGAAGGTTACCCGGAGCAAGCCCCTGCAGGTTTCGACCATTCCGGTCACCAAAAAAGCATTGGTCATTGGGGCTGGAATTGCCGGTATGCAGGCCGCCCTGGACATTGCCGAGACCGGACACCAGGTTATTCTGGTGGAGCGGGATGTAACGATCGGAGGGAAGATGGCCCAGCTGGACAAGACCTTCCCGACGATGGACTGCTCGGCTTGAATAAGCACTCCCAAGATGGTTGCTGTGGCACAGCATCCTAACATTAAGCTTTACAATTATGCAGAAGTGGAAAGAGTAACTGGATACATAGGTAATTTCACGGTTTCTATCCGCGAAAAAGCCAAATATGTTGATTATGATCTCTGCACCGGCTGCGGGCTCTGCGAAACCAAATGCCCCACCAAGGTAAGCAGCGATTTCGATCTGGGCCTGGGTAAGCGGCCGGCTATTTATAAGCCCTTTCCACAGGCGGTTCCCAATAAGCCGGTCATCGATGCCATCCACTGCCGGAAGCTGCAGGAAAACAAATGCGGGGTTTGCGAGAAGGTATGCCCCACCGGAGCTATCCGCTTCGACGATCAGGACAAGATCATCCAGGAGGAAGTGGGCGCCATTGTAATGGCCACCGGCTACGACCTGTTTGAGTGGGATAAGGCTTACGGTGAATATGGATACGGACGCTTCCCGGACGTAATTACCGGGCTGCATTTTGAACGGCTGGCCAATGCATCCGGTCCCACCGGCGGCAAGATAAAACGTCCTTCGGATGGCAAGGTCCCTCAGAGTGTGGCCTTTATCAAGTGCGTTGGTTCCCGGGACGACATGAAGGGCAAGACCTATTGTTCCCGGACCTGTTGCATGTATACGGCTAAACACGCCAGCCAGGTGCTGGAGAAAATCCCGGACGGGGAAGCATATGTGTTTTACATGGATGTGCGCACCGCCGGCAAGGGCTACGAGGAGTTTTATCTACGTTCGGTCAAACAGGGAGCCCAGTACATCAGGGGTCGGGTCAGCAAGATCTACCAGCAGGGTGACCGTTTAGTGGTAAAGAGCGAGGATACGCTGCTGGGTAAACCCCTGGAGGTGGAGGTTGATCTGGTGGTTTTGGCCACCGCGATGGTTCCCTCTGTCGGCTCAGCGGAGATGGCTAAGATTATAGGGTTCTCAGTGGATAAGGATGGCTTTTACCAGGAAGCTCATCCCAAACTACAGCCAATGGAAACATTTACGGCCGGGGTATTTCTGGCAGGAGCCTGCCAGGGACCGCGGG
>CAZDND010000075.1:2285-4592 GCA_964506825.1 uncultured Syntrophothermus sp. | reverse complement strand
CGCGGGACATCCCGGATACAGTAGCCCAGGCTAGTGGGGCGGCAGTTAAAGTGGTGGCTCTGCTCAACAAGGATGAACTGGAGACCGAGCCCATGGTAGCCCAGGTCGAGGAAAGCAAATGCACCGGGTGTGAGTTCTGCGTGCCGATATGTCCCTACCAGGCTATCAGTATGATCAGCAAGAAAGAGAGAGCTCATGGCCAAGTGATAGAACGCAAAGTGGCCCATATCAACAAGGGTCTTTGCCAGGGGTGCGGAGCCTGTGTGGCGGCGTGCCGTCCCTGTGCCCTGGATTTGGATGGCTACACAGGTGATCAAATAGTGGCGGAGGTGGATGCACTGTGTCTGTAGAGGCGATAGAAAGCTGGAACCCCAGGATAGTGGCCTTTGCCTGCCAATGGTGTTCCTACGCAGGGGCCGACCTTGCTGGGTTGAACCGGCTGCAATATCCTCCCAATGTGAGGATAATCAGGGTGCCCTGTTCCGGGCGAGTAGACCCGCTTTTCGTACTGCGGGCCTTCAAGTCGGGAGCGGACGGTGTCCTGGTATCCGGTTGACACCCCGGCGAATGTCACTATGGTAGTGGCAATTATTACTCCCGGCGCCGGCATACAATGATGAAGCATTTCCTGCAGTATTTGGGGATAGAACCCGAACGCTACCAGTTGGCCTGGATATCAGGCTCGGAGGGTCAGAAGTTCGCTGACGTCATGACCCATGTGGTAGATGAAATAAAAAAGGTTGGTCCCAACCGGAAGCTGAGGGAAGAAAATGAGTGATTTTACTGTACAGGCTAGAGAAATAGCCAGAAGACTCCTAACGGACGGGACAGTGTCCGTAGTTCTGGGGTGGGAGAAAGGCGACGAGCCTTATGCCAGCGCTCCCATCGCCATCACTGATGCGGCCGAAGCGGATCGGCTGGTTCTGGACGAGTTTTGTATTCATGAGATCCCGGCTCTGCTTGTGGATTACCGGGATGGTGATTATAAAGTAGGGATTTTTGCCAAAGGCTGTGATTCCCGAGGGATTGTGCGTATGATCCAGGACCGGGTTATCCCCCGGGAGAGATTGCACATCATAGGTGTCAATTGTCCGGGGATGAAGGACCCCCTTGAATATGCCCGGGCAGCATCAGGTTTTGGCAAACAGCCTGCCAGCGAGATGGCCGCCAAATGTCTGGTGTGCCAGAATCCTAATCCAGTGATTTACGATGAGATCCTGGGGACGCCGCGGGAAGTGGAATTGAGTAACGAACGTTTTGCCAGGGTCGAGGAAATCGAAAAGATGACCCCTGATGAGCGTTACGAATTTTTTGCTGGAGAACTGAGCAAATGCATTCGTTGTTATGCTTGCCGGAATGCCTGTGTGGCATGTAACTGCAGAACCTGCATCTTTGATGAGACTAAACCACAGTGGGTGGGGAGGTCGACCGATACGGTCAATAATATGATGTACCATATTGTCAGGGCTACCCATGTGGCCGGGCGCTGTGTGGAATGCGGCGAATGTGAAAGGGTCTGTCCGGTGGGCATACCCCTGATGTTGTTGAACCGCAAACTGGTCAAGGATATTGATGAACTCTTTGGGCCTTATCAGGCGGGGTTGAGTCTGGAGGGGGATGCCATGCCTCCCCTCAGCAAATTCCGCGATGATGATCCCGATGAGTTTATGTAGGAGGTGAGGCTATGAAAATATTACCGTCCGACAAGATTACTGAAGCCTTGAACCTTCTGGCTGCTGATGCTGAGGTATTCGTTCCTCTTTACCGGGAGGACAACAGCGGCTATTACAAATGGGAAAACCAGCCTGCGGATCAATTGGCCCTGGACACTCTCAATACCTACTTGTCGCCCAAGGATATAGTTATACCCCAGACTGAACACATGTATAGCTTCCGTGCCAGTAAGCAGGATGTGCAGGTCACGGACGTAGCCTGTGCTGAGGGGCCCCGTATAGTGTTCGGTATCCGGGGATGTGATTTGAAAGCCTTGGAGGACCTGGACATGGCTTTCCTTACCATGGGGTATGAGGATGAGTACTATAAAGCTCGCCGCCAGGAGCTGGCCACAGTAGCGAGAGCTTGTTACGAACCGGGACCAGCTTGCTTTTGTGAAGCCATGGGGGCTGAGCGTATAGATCCGGCAGCTGATGTGATCATCCACGATATCGGCGGCCAGGATTTCATATGGGAAGCCAAAACACCTCGGGGGCAGGAAATAACTGACAAGATCCAAGGCCTTTTGGTGGAAAAGACAGCCCAGAAACCCGAGGTCAAGCCCTTCAAGCAACAAGTGAATGTCACCGGGGT
>CAZDND010000075.1:0-2275 GCA_964506825.1 uncultured Syntrophothermus sp. | reverse complement strand
GAAAGTTCCATCTGGAAAGAATTGTCGTCCCGTTGTATGAACTGCGGAGTTTGCACTTACCTGTGCCCAAGCTGCTATTGTTTCGATATCCAGGTGAAAACCAAGGGAGAAGCCGGAAATCGATTTCGCTGCTGGGACTCGTGCATGTATAGGGAGTACACCCTGATGGCCGGGGGACATAATCCCCGCGATGTCAAGACTGAAAGATTTCGCAACCGGTTTCTCCACAAACTGCAGTTTTTCAACGAAAGATATGGAGCTAACCTCTGCATTGGATGCGGGCGCTGTGTGGTCATGTGCCCCAATGGCGTTAACATTCTGGAAGTGATTGAAAAAATCAAGGAGGTGGATCTTGATGCATGATCACGAGCATGGTAAAGATTGCAGCTGCGGTCAGGATCAGAACCCCCTGGTCCCTGTCATGGTCAAGGTGAAAAAGATTGTTGAAGAGACTCCTGATGTAAAGACTTTTTATGTCGCCACCGATGATGGCATTCCCTTTAAGGTCATGCCTGGGCAGTTGGCCATGTTGTCCCATGTGGCGATTGGGGAAGGAATGTTTTCCGTTTCCTGGCAGGATGAAGATCACCTCCAGTTCGCCATCAAGAACGTAGGCTTGCTGACAGAGGCTCTGCACGAAATTGAAGTGGGGCAGACATTGGGAGTCAGAGGACCATACGGCAATGGATTTCCGGTGGATGCCTGTAAGGGCAAAGATATGCTGTTCATTGGCGGGGGCATCGGTTTGGCGCCCCTGAGGTCATTCATCAAGTACTGTTTTAAGCACCGGAGCGATTATGGAAAAATCCAGATCGTATATGGCGCCCGCAGTTATGATGACCTATGTTTCAAACAGGAGTTGTTTGAGGAATGGCCGCAGGTACCGGACTGTGAGGTTTTGGTGACCGTCGATAATTCTGAAGATCAGTGGCACGGTCACGTGGGTTTTTGCCCCGCTTATCTGGAGGAAATCAATCCTGCTCCCCAGGGACGGATAGCTGTAACCTGCGGGCCTCCGATCATGATCAAGTATGTGCTGCAGTCCCTGGAGAAGATGGGATACACCGACGACCAGGTTATAACCACCCTGGAGATGAGGATGAAATGCGGTATCGGCAAATGCGGCAGATGCAACATCGGCAGCGAATATATTTGCCTGGACGGTCCGGTATTCAACCTCGCCCAGCTTAGAAAGCTTCCGCCCGAGTGGTAAAACGGGCAACCGAATAATAGCTCCGAGGGTCCCCAATCAAGGGACCCTCTTTTTTGGCTGGCCTCAAACAAGGGGACGGTTCTCTTGTTTGACGGCGGACAACCCCGACACTCAATTTTGTAAATATTTTGCGAATATTCTGGACAAATCCAATTATCAATGCCACAATATATATATGGAAAATGAAACAGGGTTCCAAATAACTTAAGTTAAAGGAGGAAGAGCTATGATTATTACAACCACCAAAAATGTAGAGGGCCGATCCATTACGAAATATTTGGGATTGGTGGCTGGTGAGACCATCATGCCGGAAAAGCTCGCCAGGGAAATTATTCACGGAGTTGCTGATGCCGAGGGAGAGGACAAGGCACGTTACAAAAAGCAAATGACGGATATTCGTTTGTCCGCTATAGGCGAGATGATTGCCAAAGCCGAAGGTATGAAGGCTGATGCCATCGTGGCTATCAATTTCGATTACAGTCTGCTAATGGATGGGATGCTGATGATATTTGTCAGCGGAACAGCTGTAAAATTGGCCGATATCCTTCAATAGGATCTCAGAGTTGATGAGGTCGCCTGATTTTTGACCTGAACTCCTAGAGAATAACAACAAGCCTGACAACTGATGCAAGTGACATGCTCCCCTTTGAGTAGACACCTGATAAAATTCAGGACTACAAAAAGGGGAGTATTTTTATGCAGAAATGAAATCGATTGGGGTGGAAATATCAAAGCCGCGTTGAGATCCACAGGGGAGAAAGGAAGCCAGGATGGAATAGCCGGATGATTGGGGAGAAACGAAGCCAGCCATGATTTTGGGTTCATCTTTGATAATAGATGCGGCTATGGGCTTTCATACCCTGGTGAAAATAAAATCGCTCAATCCGGTTCTTATGGAGCGCATCAATCATGCTAATTATGAATTACGGCTGCAGTCTAGATCTTGATGGGATTAGCGATGCTGCGGGACGTGCCGGTTGACCGGTGGTAGTCATGGGCTCACTCAAACAAGAGAACCGTCCCCTTGTTTGAGTCTGGAGACTATCATCACAATATACTCCA
>CAZDND010000074.1:4263-8509 GCA_964506825.1 uncultured Syntrophothermus sp. | reverse complement strand
TTTCCCGGCAAGGGTTGTTAAAAGCTATGGCATTAAGCGCCGACAAGGACCCGGGATCAGTTCCCGGGTTTTTTGTTGGGGAAAACTCTATAATAGAGTTAGCGGATGCAAATAACGCCTGGCAGGCACAGGAAGGAACGGCAAATTGGAACAAGCAACTATTTCCGGGGTACGGCGGCTGCTGGCCTCAAGGGAACTGCATCCCCACCGGGGGCTGGGACAGAATTTCCTGATCGACAAAAATGTCTTGCAGAAAATCGTTACTGCTGCAGAAATCGAAAGGGCTGATACAGTATTGGAAATCGGTGCCGGATTGGGAGCGCTAACCGGATTTCTCTCCCAGGCTGCCAGGGAAGTAATCGCCGTAGAAATCGACAAGAAGCTTATCCCGCTGCTTCAGGACATTCTGTCAGCCTATGAAAATGTGACGCTGCTCAATGGAGATATACTGGAATTGGATTGGGATTGGGACATCTTCCCCCTAATGGGGGAGAAATCCGGCAAAATCGTAGTATGCGCCAACCTCCCCTATTACATTACCAGTCCCATTATTTTCAAGATCCTGGAACACAAAAGCCGGGTCAAGAGCGCTGTGTTGATGGTGCAAAAAGAGGTGGCGGATCGGTTGGCAGCCGAACCAGGCACTAAAGACTATGGTCTGTTGACCGTTATGGTATCTCGTCGGGCATCTGTCCGCCAGCTGCTGCGGGTATCGCGAAGTTGTTTTTATCCAGTCCCTGATGTTGATTCGACGGTGGTGGTCATTGAACCCCTCGACCAGACATCAGATAGGGTTTCCGACGAAGCAGTTTTTCAAAGGTTGGTTCGGGCAGCTTTTCAGTCACGCCGGAAGACCATGCACAATGTGCTCTGGAGGTCGGGCCTGGTCAACAAAGAAGACGCCTCGCCTTTTCTGGAGTCGCTGGGGATAGAACCGCAGAGACGTGGAGAGACCCTGAGCGTCCGAGAGTTTTCTTCTATCGCCAATGCCATTTCTATGATTGGGCCGGCAGGTGAAGACCCAGTCAGTTAGAAAAAAGCAGAATAATATGTTTATTTGCATACTAAAAATAAAGAATTTAATTATTGACATGAGAAAGGCAATTATATAAAATATAGCGTTAACTTGACTTCTATCGGCCAGATAGTATACAATTGACTACATAAGTGAATAAGAAGGTGATGTGTTTGGAATCTCCTCGGCCGATATCGGATATCAAAGAAGACTTGGATTGTTTTGTGGGCAGCCGGATTAGATTGAAGGCCAATCGGGGCCGAAATCGTATTGTAGAACGCGAAGGGGTCCTGGAGTCTACTTACCCAAACATCTTTATTATCAAGATCAATGAACGCAAGGTGGAGAGACGGGTCTCATACAGCTATGCAGATGTACTTACCGAAACGGTTGAATTGTTCGTGTATGACCAGGATGAAGAGATCAGAATAGTAAGTGGACACAAGTAACCGCCTGCAGGGGCGGTTATTTCTCATCTGTAAGTAATTCCTGGAATGACTTAAGGTTTTTAGGCGCGCCAGACCCATGACAGAGGTTAGTAAGCAGGATCCTGAAACTGGGGATCCTGTTTTTTGTGGGCCGATGATCGGCATGACTGCTGGGTAGCAGGCTGGCTTTGGAGTTTTTGGATGTGGGAATCGATACCATCATCAATGGTTCCCGGCCTGAGGGGTATCTCCTCGGGAGAATCCCTTTGGAAAAGGTAGTGCCCGTGGGGGAGTGATTCCGGTGAGCTGAGCTAATGCCAGCCAAATATTGAATCCGGGGACCCGAAAACACCCCGACTGCTATAACAAACAGTTATTAGACTTATAATGACTATGCCGCTACAATATAGGTGCCGTTTCATAACCGCAGTACAGGATCAACGGAACGGCACCACGGTACAAAAATACCTGGCTGGACCAGAGGGTTGGAGGAAATATCTGTGCGGACGGTTTATCTGGATAATGCGGCCACTTCCTTTCCCAAACCGGAATGCGTTTATAATGCCATGGACCGGTTCAATCGGACCATGGGTGCAAGCCCCGGGCGGGGCACCAGCAGGCGGGTGCAGAACGCAGATGCCATAGTGTTTGAAGCCCGTGAAGCACTGGCAGCGCTCTTTGGAATCAGGGACAACCGCCGGATAGCTTTGGGATTGAATGTTACTGAAGCTCTGAATACAGGCTTAAAGGGATTGCTGAATCCCGGAGATCATGTGTTGACCAGCAGTATGGAGCATAATGCGGTTGCCCGCCCACTGACAGCGCTGATGGACCAGGGGATTGAATGGACGGCGGTCCCCTGCGCTCCGGACGGAACCATCGATCCGGAAGATATTCGCGGCCATATCCAAGCTAATACCCGAATGATATGCATGCTGCACGCCTCCAATGTTAACGGCACCATTATGCCCATCGAAGAAATTGGCATCATTGCCAGGGAAAACGGCTTGATCTTCATGGTGGACACAGCCCAGACGGCGGGGGTCCTTCCCCTGGACGTAGAAAAACAAAAAATTGATTTGCTGGCTTTCACTGGCCATAAAAGCCTGCTGGGACCTCAGGGGGCCGGAGGTTTGTATGTCAGAGAAGGCTTGAAGCTGCGGCCCCTGAAACAAGGCGGGACTGGTTCGCGCTCGGAAGAATTGACTCAGCCGGATTTTATGCCGGATCAACTTGAAAGCGGAACCCCTAATACGCCGGGAATCGCGGGATTAGGGGCTGGGGTGGGCTACATCAGCGAGACCGGCCTGGATAAGATCCGCAGCCGCGAGAAAAGGCTTTTGGAGCTGCTCCTCGATGGTCTAAGGGAAATCAGGGGCTTGCAATTGTATGGACTGGGGGATGCAGACCGTCAAACCGCAGTTGTTTCTTTCAACATCTCTCACCGGGATTGCGGCGAAATCAGCATGCAATTGGATTACGACTATGGGATCATTACCCGTTCCGGGCTTCATTGCGCACCTTTGGCTCATCGCACTATGGGAACCCTGCGCCAAGGCACCTGTCGCCTTAGTCCAGGGTATTTTAATACTGAAGAGGATATTATCTACGCCATCCAGGCAGTAGCGGGGGTGGCTCGATCTAGTCGATAAATTCGGAAGATTGGCGTAAAACCAAGCATATTGCATCCTGTGACGCGCAGAGATAAACTGAATTCAGAGGATCGAAACGGTAAGGAGGGATTTAGTTGCAGAATCGATTGAAACAGATATATAACTCCAAACTTCGCACGGCGGATGAAGCGGTAGCTCAAATAAGGGACGGAGAAGGAGTGGGATTTTCCCTGGCCAATGGACAACCAGTAGCGTTTTCCAATGCCCTGGGGAAGAGGATAATGGCTGGCGAGCTGAAGGATCTGATGGTTTTCGCTGGACTGGGACTGGCGCCTACCATGCTGAACCACCCTGATGTGGCTGATAAAATAACCTTCGATTGCCCTTATTTGGGTCCAGTTGAAAGGCATTACACAGACTTGGGATTGTACACCTACACGCCAGTCAAACTTGGGGATGCGGACCTGATTGCCAAAGCGAATTTGCGTCCGGGGCAGATCATGGCTATGACCGTATCGCCAATGGACAAAAATGGATACTTCAGCTGCGGTATCAATGTTGACTACGGGTATGGCCTGGCCAGAACCCATCCGGGATTGCGCTGCTTGATCGTGGAGGTCAATGAGCATATGCCCAGAACCCACGGGGTGAATCTTTTCCACGTAAGTGAAGTCGATATGATTATCGAACATAACGCCCCGCTTAAAACCCTGCCTGATTTGCCCACAACCGAAGAGGACCGGATGATCGCCCAATTCATAGTGGAGCATATCCCGGACGGTGCTTGTATACAGCTGGGTATAGGCGGAGTTCCCAACGCGGTGGGAGAGTTCCTTCGAGACAAGAAAGACCTGGGAGTGCACACCGAGATGATAACGGACAGCATGCTGGATCTTTGGGAATGCGGAGCACTGACCTGCCGGAGGAAAAACTACATCCCTCATAAATGGGTTTCTTCCTTTGCCCTGGGCTCGCAGCGGTTGTATGATTTTCTGGATGATAATCCCGTGGTAGACTTTTACAGCGTTGGTTTTGTCAACCGGGCTTCCATCATCGGTCGGAACAATAATATGATTTCGGTGAATGCTACCCTGGAAGTGGACATTACCGGCCAGTGCGCCTCGGAGTCCAAAGGGTACCGACAGTATACGGGCACAGGAGGTCAACTGGACTTCGTACAGGGGGCCTGG